>JAUWWA010000292.1 GCA_030617125.1 Pirellulales bacterium
CCAGCACCAGCCGTCCGCTGACGATCATCCGCCCGTCAAGCAACCCGCCGGCCTTCAATTTCGCTTCCGTATCGCTCTGGCTGACCAGTTCAGCGTTAACGGTCAGTGTCTGCCCCGGCTCGACGAACTGGCCGTACTTCACGTTGTTGACCTGCTTCAAGACGACCATGGCATGGGCGAAGTCCTCGGAGTAACGCACCAGCCAGGCGCCGGCCTGCGTCATTGCCTCCAGCATCAGCACGCCCGGCATCACCGGAAAGTGCGGAAAATGGTCGGCCAGATACTCCTCGGCCATCGTGAGGTTCTTCACAGCCGTGATTTTCGTACCGCCTTGAAGCTCGACGATGCGGTCGATCAGCATGAATCGCATGGGGGCCTCGGCAGGATAGACATCTTGCGTAAGGGGTACTTCGGGTCGGAGAACGCAAGAAAACCAATATAAACGCCAGAACTGGGGATCACAAGCGGAGAACGCGATTTTCGGACGCTTGCAGACATTCACCCAACTGTCACGGGCCGTTTGTAGTGACCGCAATCTATGCGGTCTCTCGGTGATTTGTTCGGGTAGACTCGATCAATCGGGTCACTACCAATCGGGTCACTACGAACGACTTGGGCTAATGTTCACACACGATTTGCCGTAAGTTCTTTTGTTGCAATGCTTTAGGGCTAGCAGCACGTCGCCGCCAAACCTGCGGCACCGTCTCGGCACACACCGCACTCGACCACGCCACGCCTGGAGCGACTGCCAATTTGGCAGCCACCGTCCGTGGCAGGAACCAGAACATTTGCCTAACTCCTTACATGGCAACACATTACGGAAAGCGGTGCCGGTTTTGGCACATCCTTTGCAGTATCCAATTGAGTAGTGGCACTGCCACTGTGAGGATTTGCAGATACGACTCTTAAGTGAGCCAGATTTACAGTGAAAGGAGCTAAAAATGGTACTCCAGTACTTCAACACTCGTTATCCCGTACATCAGCTCCGTGACGAAATGGATCGGCTGCTCAGCGGTTTCCTCGGATCGGCTTCCGAGCAGTGGTGGCCGCGGGTCGGTCGCAAACAGCCGGCCGTCAACCTTTTCGAAAACGGCGACACGCTGGTGGCGGAGTTGGAAGTCCCCGGGCTGAAACAGGACCAACTCGACATCTCTGTCGCCGGCGGCGAACTGTCGATCCAACTCCAACGACCGGATATCCGGCAGGAAGAGGTCACCTATCACCGTCAGGAACGCCCAGTGGGCACGTTTACCCGTGTGCTGCGGCTGCCGGCCGATGTCGATGCCGATCGCGTCACCGCCGAACTGCACGACGGCATATTGACCATCTCTGTGCCGAAGGCCGAAAGCGCCAAACCGAGGAAGATCGAGGTGACTTCTACCGGACGTTCCAGGTCAGTGAGGCCGTCGAGGCCTCGAAGATCGCCGCCGAGTACACCGACGGCGTGCTAACGCTGCATCTTCCCAAGGCCGAAGCAGTCAAACCGCGGAAGATCAGCGTAAAGTCCTGAGTGGGGGCTGTCCGGGTTTTCGTTGGGGGAGCGCCCCGATTTTCGCGCAGCGAAACTGGGGCAGCCCCTTCCGAAACACCCGCCACCGACCACTGGAATTCCCTCGCCCGACTGTGTACACTCGGGGAAACCCTTCGACTGTGACCCATTTTTGCGGGAGGGGATGCGATGCCGTGCCGTGGAGTTCGCGGGGCAACGACCGCCGAGGCCAACACCAGCGAAGAAATCCTCAAGGCCACTCGGCAACTGCTGGCGCTGATGGTCCGTCAAAACGGCATCGACGAGGACGACGTGGCCAGCGCGATCTTCACGACGACCGAGGATCTCGACGCGGAGTTCCCGGCCTTGGCGGCGCGGCAGTTGGGCTGGCTGAACGTCGCGCTGATGTGTGTCCATGAACTCGACGTGCCCGGCTCGCTGCGCCGCTGCATCCGCATCCTGCTACATTGGAATACCCAGAAATCGGCCGACGAGATCGTTCACGTCTACATCAAGGAGGCGGCCAACCTGCGGCCCGACCGCTCGAAACTGCCGCCGGTCGACTGGGGCGAGTTGGAGAAGTGGATCGCTGCGCACATCGACGACTCGGCCCGGCCAATCCGATAGCGAAAAAGGCGCCTGTTCCCTTTTGCTTATCCGGGCTTTCGCAGTCGGACCAGGTAAAGCAAGGCGGTGAAATCGTACACGGCGTGGATAGTGATCGGCACCAGCAGGTTGTCGGTGAGGATCCACAGCCCGCCGAGGTACAGCCCGATCAGCCCGGCAAACACGGCGTAGGTCAGCGTGATGGCGTGCAGGACGGCGAACAGCAGCGCGGCGGCCACCAGCGCGAGCCATGGCCCGGCCGCGCCGCCGATCCCTTTGTCCAGGCCATCCTGGACGATCCCCCGAAAGAGCATTTCCTCGCCCAGGCCGGCCAGCACGGAGATTACCAGCAGTTCCAACACGCTGCACTGGCTAAACAACGGCAGGAACCACTCCTCAAACAACTCTACTAGCGCCCGACACGGCCGCAAGGGGCACTTCAGGCACAGCCACAGCAGAAGCAGCAGCGGCAGCGTGGCCGTCACGCCGATCCCCACCGCCACGGCGTCCCACTGGAACGACTCGAGCGGTTCAAGCCCCAGCAGCCAGCCCAGCGCGACAGCGAAAATGGCCAGCCCGCCCTCAAAGCCGGCGGCCGCCAGGGCGAAGTTTCGTGGTCGCTGCAAGCCGTCGTCCATCGTGTCCATTCGAGCAATCCCGCTGCTGGCCGCCGTGCCGGCGGCGGTTAAAGCATGTATCCACCGGCTGTTTGCCGCCGTCCTCAACCGGGGCGGCCACACGTTATCGGTACGACAAATATACGCCAACCGCCGATTCTGGGATACCGGCCGTCCTTGACGGTTCTTTCCCGGATCGATAAACTACTTGGTTTTGTCGGTTTGAAAGCTGTCAAGGAACCAATCATGGCAAAGTACGTTTACTGCTTCGGCGCCGAACGGACCGACGGCGACACCACCATGCGGAATCTGCTCGGCGGCAAAGGCGCAAACTTGGCCGAAATGGCCAAACTGGGGCTTCCCGTCCCAGCCGGTTTTACCATCACCACCGAGTTCTGTTCGGTTTACTTTAACGAAGGAGGTAAGTTTCCCGACTCGCTCAGGCGGGAAGTTGCCGCCGCGCTGGCCCAGACCGAGAAGTGCATGGGCATGAAATACGGCGATGCCGACAACCCCCTATTACTTTCCAGCCGCAGCGGCGCGCGGCAGTCGATGCCCGGCATGATGGAAACCGTGCTCAACGTCGGGCTGTGTACGAAGACAATCCCCGGGCTGGTCAAGAAGTCGGGCAACGAGCGGTTCGTCTACGACGCCTATCGCCGGCTGATCACCATGTATTCCGACGTCGTCATGGAGAAGGCCGAGGACGTCGACCCCGAGGAAGGCCGGGGAATCCGCGCCCAACTCGAGAAACTCATGGACGAGATGAAAGAGTCCAGGGGGTACGAGTCGGACACCGACCTGACGGCCGACGACCTGAAGCAGCTCTGCGACGCGTACAAGGCCAAGGTGACACAGGTTCTCGGCCGGGAGTTCCCCGACGACGCCGAGGCGCAGCTCTGGGGCGCGATCGGCGCGGTCTTCAAGAGTTGGAACGGACGCCGCGCGGTCGTCTACCGGAAGATCGAGGGCATCCCGGGCGACTGGGGCACCGCCTGCAACGTGCAGAGCATGGTGTTCGGGAACATGGGTAAAGGTTCGGCAACCGGCGTGGCCTTCACCCGAAACCCCGCCACCGGCGAGAACAAGTTCTACGGCGAGTGGCTCATCGACGCTCAGGGCGAA
>JAUWWA010000078.1 GCA_030617125.1 Pirellulales bacterium
ATCTTCAGCGGGTGATCGGGCTGCTGAAGGCCACCTTCACCCACCTGCTTCTCGATCTGTCGAAGAGCTACAGCGCCATCGACCTGATCGCCCTGGAAATGGCCAACCAAATCCTGCTGGTCACGCAGCTCGATCTGCCCTGCCTGCGGAACATCGTCCGGTTGATGGCGTCGTTCGCCGAGATGGAGGGCATTGCCGACAAGGTGAAGATCATCGTCAACCGCGCGGGACTGGAGACCGGCCAGATCACGCTCAAGAAGGCTGAGGAAACCATCGGCAAGGAAATCTTCTGGAAGTTGCCCAACGACTATCGCACCATGGTCGACGTCCGCAACAACGGCGTCCCGCTGGTCGAGCAGTCGCCCAAGGCGGCCATCACCCAGTCGATCGTCACGCTGGCCGACGCGCTCAGCGGCGGCGAGAACGTCGAAGCACCCGAGATCGGCGCCAAGAGGTCCGGCTTGAGCAAGCTCTTCACTTTCTTCCCAAGCAAGAGCTGAAACCCGCCTGAACTTAGGGTGTTTCCCCCAAATATTCGCCAAATTGTGCGCAACGGCTCCAACCGTAACCTACGCTTTCTCTGAAGGAGTGGGCAAACCCCGTCCGGAGGAGACCGATGGCCGATCACCAGCTCTCTGTGGCGACGCGGATGGAAGAAATACCGGCGGCCGCGAAGCGTGCCTGGCGGCCGGATGCGACGACTACGCGGCCAAGCCCATCAGTCACAGGGCGCTGTGGGCCGTGATCGCGCGACACGTGCAACCGGTTCCCACCACCTCCTCTGCATGATCGTTACAACCGGCCCGGACTGCTCCGGCCACGGCGATCATGCCGCTGCCGTGCCTTGCATAATCCTAAGCTATCTTTGCGTAGTCACTTACCCGGACAGCTCCCATGGTTAAGACGTACGCCCCCTTGCACCAGAGCGAATCGAGCGAGAACACGTTCGAGGAACTCAAGCAGCGCATCCACAGCAAGCTGGTCGACAAGCTCGACCTGACCCGGGTCGGCGAGCTGGAAGGCGACGTGTTGCGCCGCGAGATCCGGCTGGTCGTCGAGCATCTTTGCGACACCGAGGACACCTTGCTCAATCGCAGCGAGCGCGATCGGCTCGTCGGCGAGGTCCTCGACGAGACGTTCGGCCTCGGGCCGTTGGAGATGCTCTTGAAGGACCCGACGATCAGCGACATTCTCATCAACGGGCCAAAGAACATCTACATCGAGCGTCGCGGCAAGGTGGAAAGGACGAACGTCACCTTCCGCGACAACGACCATCTGATGCAGATCATCGACCGGATCATCTCGAAGGTGGGTCGGCGGGTGGACGAAACCTGCCCGATGGTCGACGCCAGAATGTTCGATGGCTCGCGATTCAACGCGATCATCCCTCCGCTGGCCCTCGACGGCGCCTGCGTGTCGATCCGGCGTTTCGGCATCAATCCGCTCAAGCTGGAAGACCTGTTGAATTTCAAGGCCTTCACGCCCGAAATGGTCATGCTCCTGGAGGGTGCGATCAAGGCCCGGTTGAATATCATCATTTCCGGTGGTACGGGTTCGGGTAAGACGACGCTGTTGAACACGCTGTCGAGCTTCATTCCGAACACGGACCGGATCGTCACGGTCGAGGACGCAGCGGAGTTGCAGCTTCAGCAGGATCATGTAGTTCGGCTGGAGACTCGGCCTGCAAACATCGAGGGGAAAGGCGAAATCACGGCCACCGACCTCGTGCGCAACGCCTTGCGGATGCGTCCGGAGCGAATCCTGATCGGCGAGTGCCGCGGCTCGGAAGCCCTAGACATGCTCCAGGCAATGAACACCGGGCACGAGGGATCGCTGACGACCATCCACGCCAACACCCCGCGCGACGCCATCGCCCGGCTGGAAACCATGATCATGATGGCCGGGTTCGAGTTGCCGCTGAAGGCCATGCGCACACAGATCGTCAGCGCCGTCGACCTGATCGTCCAGACGAGCCGGCTGCAAGGCGGCCCGCGAAAAATTACCTACATCACCGAAATCGTCGGCATGGAGCAGGAAACCGTCGTGATGCAAGACATCTACCGGTACGAAAAGGAAGGACTCGATGAAAACGGCCGCGCCTACGGCAAGTTCCTCTCCACGGGCATCCGGCCGACGTTCATGACCCGGTTCGAAGTTGCGGGAATCCGTTTGCCGTCCAGCGCGTTCCGCGAACGCGTCATGTTGGAGGATTAGGCCTTGAACACTGGAATGCTGCTCATTTCGATCTGCGCGTTTGTTTCGGTCGCCGCACTGGTGGGCGGCTTGGCGCTGGTCATGCGCGACCGCCCTGGCAGCAAAGTCGAAGACCGACTCGATCTGATCACCGGCGTCAACGTGCCGAGCGCCGCCAAGAACGGCCGGATAAAGAAAAGCAGCGTTCTGGCCCAACCGCTCGACGCGATGCCCGGCTTCTTCGAGGCTTTCTTCACGCGCTTCGACAACATCAACCTCCTGTTCGAACAGGCCGATACGTCGCTGACCATCACCCGCCTGCTGCTCGTCTCCGTCATCATGGCGATCGTCGGTGCGGGGTTGGGGGCGGCACTGGGACTGCACCCCGCGCTGATGCCGGTGATCGGCGTGATCCTGGGAGCCGTGCCGTTGGTGTGGTTGCTGTTGCGCCACCGGCGCCGCTTGAAGCGTTTTGCCGAACAGCTCCCCGACGCGCTGGAGATGATGTCCCGATCGCTTCGCGCCGGGCAAAGCATCGGTTTCGGGTTCAACATGGTGGCCGCCGAAATGGCCGCGCCCATTGGAAAGGAATTCGGCCGCGTCTTCGAAGAACAGAACCTCGGTATCCCCCTGGAAGAGAGCCTCGAAGCAATGACCGGCCGAATCCCCAGCCTCGACCTGAAGTTCTTCTCCACCGCCGTCATCCTGCAACGCCAAACCGGTGGCGATCTGGCCGAAATCCTCGACAAGATCGGCAGCCTCATCCGCGACCGCTTCCGAATCTGGGGACAAGTCCAAGCACTTACCGGCGAGGGACGGCTGTCGGGAATCGTGCTGTTGGCCTTGCCCTTCGCGCTGTTTTTGGCCGTCTATCAACTTAACTCCGACTACGTCATGGTGCTGTTCTCCGATCCGATGGGCACCAAAATGCTCGCCGTGGCCATTGTCATGCAAGTTCTCGGGGCACTGGTGATCCGAAAAATCGTGAATATCAAGGTGTAACCGAACCGTGACGCCCATCGCCTCCTTGATCGAATTGGAGTCACTCGTGCCGCTGGCCATCTTCGGCGCGTTCGCCGTGGCGGCATGGTGGGTGTTGGATTGGATGGCCGCCGGGAGGCCGCGGGCCATGGAACGGCTCGACGAGTTGAAGAACCCCCGCATACGTCGCAACCAACGGGAAGAAACCGCACTGAAAAGGTCCGATGCCGTCACCAAGGTCCTCGAAAGAGCCGCGCCGGGCCTGGCAAGGCCGTTGCAGCCGAAGAGCGAAGCGGAACTGGGCAAGCTGACAACCAAGCTCGCCGTCGCCGGATTTCGCAGTGAGGCCGCCTCGAGCATCTTCCTGGGACTGAAATTTGCCGGGCTGATTGCCGGAGTGTTCCTCGGCGGCGGAACCATCCTCTCGCTGAAAGGCATCAGCCAGAATTCGCTTGTCAGTTCGATTGCCCTGGCCGGTTTTCTCTTCTACCTGCCCAATATCGCCGTCAGACTGATTGGAAAGAGGCGAAAACAGGCCATCTTCCTCGCCCTGCCCGATGCCTTGGACCTCATGGTCGTCTGCGTGGAAGCCGGGCTGGGACTCGACCAGGCCATGCGCAAGGTCGCCGACGAGATGCAAAAGACGTATCGAGTCCTGGCCCGCGAGTTCGCGATGTCGAACTTCCAGCTCCAGATGGGCCGGCCCCGGGCGGAAGTCCTCCACGAATTGGGCGCCCGAACCGGCGTCTCCGACCTGCGAAGCCTCGCCAGCGTGCTCATCCAGGCCGACAAGTTCGGCTCCAGCATCGCCCAGGCCCTGCGAGTCCAAAGCGACTCGATGCGGACCCGGCGAAGGCAATTGGCCGAGGAAAAAGCCGCCAAGACCGCCGTGAAACTCATCTTCCCGCTCGTCTTGTTCATCTTTCCCGGCATCTTCGTCGTGCTGGTCGGGCCCGCCGCCATCACGATGGTCCGGGAACTGTTCCCCAGCATGAGCGGCGGCGGTTAACGCGGCAATCATCCCCATGCCCGACAATGACTTGCACATCGTGCTCTACGAACCCGAGATTCCCTACAACGCCGGCAGCGTGGGGCGAACGTGCGTGGCCGTCGCCGCCAAGTTGTGGCTCGTCCGCCCGCTGGGGTTTCAACTCGACGATCGCCGCCTGCGCCGGGCCGGACTGGATTACTGGCGGCACCTCGACTGGGAGGTCGTCGACGACTGGAACACGTTGCAGGAGCGTCTGCCCGGCCACCAGCCGTGGTGCTTCTCGAAGACCGCCGCGGCGGCGTACACCGACGTGGAGTTTACGCCGGGTGACGTGCTCGTATTCGGCAGCGAGTCGCGGGGTCTGCCGCGGTCGATACTTCAGGCCAACCCGGACCGCTCGTTGCGAATCCCCGTCCACCCCGACGCCAGAAGCCTAAACCTCTCCGTCAGCGTCGCGGTCATCGCATTTGAAGCGCGGCGGCAATGGAGGAAATAGACGCGACAGATCTCATTCCCAATGGCCAAACCATAGGCTGACGATATGCGGATGATGTGCTAACGCTATACGGTCGCGTTTCTTGAAGTCGCGTTTGTGCGCTGCACACCGAAAAAGAATGCGGCCGTTGGCAACACTGCTGGCAACACTCCGCCTCGAAAGGGTCAACCTCATTCGGTTTGAGGTGATGTTTGCACGAACACCGAGAACTCTTTTTCAACGGGATCATGCCGTGTGGCGGATCGACTCACTTCTTTTTCTTCGGCTTTGCGCCAGCGCGGCGTGTTGGACGCGCTCTGTGGGGGGAAGTGACGAACGCCTGGATGTGTGACAGTCGGTTGCTGATCAGTTCGGCTCTGACTTCTTCTGCCCCCAACCAATGCTCCATCGATTCATAGCGGGCATCCAGGGAGGCGTTGTACAATGCCTTGTATGCTTTGTGGATACTTCGCAAGTCGGAGAGAACTTTCCGATTATGTTCCTCGTGGGTGTTGCTGTGGAACCCGCGTTCTGCGAAGAAATTTTCGATCAACTCGACCGCCGCATAGAATGCAACCGTCGCCAGCCAGTCCGGGAACTCATCGGAGATATGTTCGAGGAACTCCAGATGGTGCTCAGCTTTTGCTTGATGCTCCGCCGGTGTTCCCATCTGTGAAGACCTGGATTGACTGCTCTGGATTAAAGAAAACCTGCAACTCCTCAGGAGCGCCAGACGCAATCTGCAGAATATCACACGGCCAGTCGAGATCCAGCAGTTTTGCCTCCAAATCGGCTATCGAATCGCTAAGCGCGAAATCGAACTTGGCGGACTTGGCGACGACAAAGACCTTGATGTAGCCCCAAGTGTGCGAGAAGGACACGTAGCACTGATCAACTAGGCCATGTTGTTCGAGGCACCAATTGTGGAGTTGGCCCAGAAAATCATCCTTGAACTGCTTGAGAAAGCGCTCGCCTGCCAATGCGTTCTGACACGCTGATACAGCCTGCCGGGAGACCATTACAAAGCGATCTTGATCCTCCGGCGTAACGACGACCTGACCCGCATCGTAATGGAGTTGGATCGGGCCTTTTGTAGCCGAGATTGATGTGGACATGGTTTCGCTGGCGAATGGGGGTTACGTCACCGAGACAAACGGGAAGGCATCGCCCGTACCGAAACTGCCGATTCCCGTCAATCTCTCCTCCGTGGTAAATCGACTCGGCTCCGCCCAGTTCTTGACCACACTACGACGCGAAGATACAGTTTGATCGTGGCTTCAAGCCCGCCCCGGCCACGGAACACCTTCAGTTTAGTTCCCGAATACAGATTCCGCAAGCGTTCGCCACGATTGTCTGGCCCCGAAATCATACCACCCCCCGGCGGGGGCGTCAAGTAGAAGAAACCGGCCACACAACTCGGGCCTCGATACGCGTTAAGAAACCCGCCCACGCCAAGGCATCGATTCGATGGCCGTGGATCTCTCTGTCAGGCTCGGACCGGGTCGTCTTGAACGCGGATTGCAAGGTGGGGTAGAATCACGGCCGCAGCCAGGATGATCCCGACGGGGTCAAGCGGCCGGGCAAGTGGACCGTGGTTTCTCTTCACTTTCCGCGGCCACCTGCCCGGCCGAAAGGTGAAGAATCGATGAACTGGTTATTATATCCCTTTCGCCCACGATGGATACTGAGCTTCTAAGACGCTTCAAGGATCAGCTTACACGGCGGCCCTTGTTCGGCCCATTTTGCAAGAGTTCCGATGCCGGCGTGATCGAGGCGCTCGGGCATGCCGGCTTCGACTTCGTCATCCTCGACATGGAGCATGGCCCGAACACGGTCGAGACAATCCAGCAACTGCTTCGCGCCGCCGAGGTGGTCGGCATCCTGCCGGTGGTGCGGGTGCCGGCCGCGGATGCCGAGATGATTTCCAAGGTCCTCGATGTTGGGGCGGCCGGCGTCCAGATCCCACAGATTGCCAGCGCCGAAGACGTGGAGGCGGCCCGGCGCGCGGCCAAGTTCGCGCCGTCGGGCGAGCGCGGCGTCTGCCGCTTCGTACGGGCGGCTGGCTACTCGTCGACGGAAAAGAACGAGTACTTCAAAGAAGCCAATGAAGCGCTGCTGGTAATCCAAGTCGAAGGGCAAGCCGCATCGGACAACCTCGAGCACATCCTTGATGTCCCGGGGCCGGACGTCGTGTTCATTGGGCCCTACGACCTGTCGCAGTCTCTCGGGGTGCCCGGACAGATTGAGCACCCGCTTGTGGTGGAAAAAATGAACCAGATCGTCGACACCTGCCTGCAACGAGGCATCGTTGTCGGCAATTTCACGGAGACACCCGAGCAAACAGCATTCTGGACGAAGCGAGGATTGCGCTACATGTCCTTTTCCGTGGACATGGGTATCATGTACGAAGCGGGTAGGATGCTCGTGTCCGAGCTTCACCGCAACAGCGCGGTCACCGATTGACCAATGCAGCCAGAATTTCGCCAAAATAAATCCTGTGGTAGTCATTTGCCGCGTAGTTATCCTGAATGGTCTTGTCCAGGAAACCGCTTGGATCCATGTCTTGGTAGTATATTTTTCGACATTCAAGTATGAAACTCGCCTCGTGGTACGATGGGGCGGATACACGCTTGGATCCCTTCAAGGTGAGCCTTGTCTTGGACAATTTGTCGCCATCTCGCCCGGAAAGCGTGCCGAGTGTCTGCAAATCTTTACGGTACTTCTCGGGAAACGCGCATAGGGTGAATGAATCTGATCGCTCCATATACTTGCGCGTGTGTCGTTGAGGTCTTACGACAATTTGAGCAAAAGGCTTCGACCACATACAACCAATACTGCCCCATGCCACGGTCATCATATTGCAGTCATCAAGGGCGCC
>JAUWWA010000382.1 GCA_030617125.1 Pirellulales bacterium
CTGCCGCCGCCGGCCAAGTTGATGCGCCCGGGCGTTGATCAGCGGGCTGTACTCCATGTGCTGATAGGCCTTGCGGGCGACCGGATCGATGCCGAGCAACGGGGCGTCGAGCCAGGCGCCGCAGCGGGCCACGAATCCGTCGGCGTGCTGCAAGTACTCGCGCACCGCCGGCACGACGTCGTGCTTGATGCCGTACGACCAGAGCGTGTTGTTGTAGACGTGCCGCGTAGCCAGCCGCTCGGTGACGGTCTGGAAGAACTCCTTATCGGCCATGCGGAAAGCGATCTTCTCCAGGTTCGTGCGGTGCAGGTTGTGCTCATCGAGGTACGCCAGCACCTGGGCGTCGGTGCCGTGTTGCGAGACGTAATCCCACGACTCGCGGTCGATCTTGCTGGGCTCCTCGACCACGTTGAACTTAAACGCCCCGGCGTGGGCCACCAGCCGCTCGTTCTTGGCGACCTGCACCGGGTAGTGTGCAAACTCGCCCGCAACGGGGAAGTAGAAGTAGTACTCGCCGGTTTGCGTGTGATAGGGCTGCAAGTCGACGTGCAAGGTGCGGGTGAACTTGCCGTTGCTCACCGCGATCGAGCCGACGGGCATCTGCAGCAGGAGGTCGAGCTTCTGCCGCGACGACGTCGGATTGGTGACCACGATTTGGCAGCCGTAGACCACGTGGGTGAGAAACTCGTCGGTGATGAACTTGTCGACCTTCTCGTTGCCGACGTGGCGGTAGCGGTCGCCGTGGCGGAAGAAGTTCTGGCTGACCAGGATCGGCGTCTTTTCGGTCGCCGGCTCGGCCCGCTTGATCTGTTGATGGAAGACGATCATCGGGCCGCCGACCGAGAGCGTCATCTTCGCCGCGTCGAACTTGGTCTCGTGCTCGACCGATTCGGCCGGCAGGTCCAGCAGCGCCAGGGCGAACATCATCTCGGGGAAATTCCGCGAGGCCTCGGCCAGGTTGACCGAATGGAACGGCTCGCCCGGCTTGGCGCCGGCGTAGTCCCGCCAGAAGGCGTTGACGGTAATCAACTTGGCGTTTTGCCGTTCGATGGGCAGGTGGTAGTAGTTGTTCTCGACCCATTCCTGCGTCTTGTCGAGCTTGCGGTAGAGCTGCCGCACTCCGCCGCGTTTGTCGGCGTCGCTGAAGAAGAAGCCGGCTGCTCTGCCGCTGCGGCGACGGGCCAGGCTCTTCCTCTCGGCGAGCCTTTCCATGACCTCGCCAAGGACTTCTTCCGGCTCCTCGACCGAGGGCGCCGGCTCGGCGCGGGCAGCCGGTTCGGCGCCAAACGGGTCGGCCGGAGGCGGCGGTGTTTCCGGCGCCGCCGGCCGCTTCTTGGCAGTGGCGAGTTTCAACCCGCGGTCCCTCTCCACGCCCGCCACCGCAAGTCCCAGGCCGAAGCGGTCGTCGGTGTCCAACGCGCTGCTCTTCAGCGCGGTGTCAAACAGCCGGTTGAACCGCTCGACGTCCGGCGGGATCAGGTCGAACGTGTCCTGGACGTGCCGGGCCGTGCGCGCCCGTTCGCCGTCGATTCGCTGGGCCAGCAGGGTCCGCTCGACGACGTTGAGCCGGGCGTACGCCCAGGACTGGAGATACTCCGCCAGATCGTCTTCGATCAGCCAGCGGTCGAGAAACGTCTTGTCCTTCTTGTTCCGCAGATAGGGCTGCACGGCCTGCTTGAAGAACTCCGGGTCCTTCTTGTAGATGAAGAAGCTCAGCTCGTGGCAGGCGTACTTGGAATACTTGGTTCGCTTCTCCTCTTCGTTCATCTTGTGCCAGTTGAGGATGAAGCCGAACTCGACCAGGTTCGGGTCGCTGTTGAGCGTGGCGAAGAACGTGTAGACTTTGGCCAGGCTGTCGTAGGCCTCGAACTTCGACGAGGTGACGTCGGCCAGCTCGAACTTCTCGCCCTTGGCGACGACGCCGATCTGCTTCTGCTGCGTGAAATGGACCGCCGCGTCGAGCCCGGAGGCCAGCCGCAGATCGCGGGGGTCGCTCTTGACTTCCGGCAGCGACACCACGCGGTAGGCCGTGTTGCGGGGATCGACCGCCACCAGGTGTAGATGCTGGTGCGGGCCGAGTTGCTTTCGCCCGATTTTCACGAGGCCCTTGTCGTCGGGTGCAAGGTTCAGCAGCAGGGCCGATCCTTGGGCGAGGAAATCGAGGTTGGCGAAATCGCCTCCCCGATCGGGTTGCTTTCGCTTGGCGGCGGCCCGGCCTCCATGGGCGGCCGCGCCGGTCCCCCGGCCCTCCAACTCATCGCCCTTGGCGGCGTCCTGCCTGCCGGCCTCCGTCTTGCGGATCGCCCAGGGGTTCAACAGCAACTCCGGCCGCTTGAGCATGTTGCCGGGGAACTTCTTGGCGTACTTGCGGTCGATGATGTAGCGATATTCGTCGCCGATGTTCCGCCCGGCCAGATAGACCGACTCGGCCACCGCCGGGGTGAGCACGTACGGTTCGGGATCGGCGACGCGGCCCAGGTCCCCAAAGGCCGAATAGGCCGGCTGGTAGCGGGTGGCAAAGACGTGCAGCCGGGCGAACTTCGAGGCGTGCCGCAGCCGCACGGTGACGGTCTCCTTGCCCGTGTCGACGCCGGCGATTTGCAGCGGCCGGGCGCCGCGGACTTCGAGTTGCCGGGTCTTGCCCAGCACGTAGCCGTCGCGCTGTTGCCCGGCCGTAATCCGCACTCGGATTCGCGTACCGCTGCGCTTCAACAGCAGGTCGTAATCCCCCGGCGGCAAGTCGGCCAGTTTCAGCAGCCCGTCGCCGATCGACATCGCCTCGAAGCGGTCGGCCACGAACGTGTTGCCGCGGAGTTCCAGCAGCGACAGTTCGTCGCGGGCCGGTTTGTCCTGCGGGCCCATGTAGGGCAACTCGATCGGGCGGCCGGCCGTGCCGTGTACCGAACGGCGGTAGCTGTGGGCGTCGTCGAGCAGGTTCCAGGTGTGCGAAGTCTGCTGCGGACCGGTGGCCTTGACCGAGGCGACGTTCTTCAGCGCGCCGAGCGTGACGCGTCCGTTACGGTCGGTTTGCAGCGAAAGTTCGACCGGGTGGCGGAAATCGCGATGTTTGACGACAAACTGCACGGGCCGGTCGGGCTTTGGTTCGCCCGTCTTGCCC
>JAUWWA010000295.1 GCA_030617125.1 Pirellulales bacterium
AACTACCGCGGCTGGGTGTCGGTGGAAGTCTTCGACTACACGCCGGGACCGGAGCGCCTGGCGCGCGAAAGCATCGAGTACCTGAAACGGTGCGTTGCCAAACTCAGTGGATGAGGCAGTCGGTTGCCCGCCGGATCGGTCCTGGCCAATAACCGCCCGGGATACGCCGGACCTTGCCGCATTCAAGATCGAAGCAACGCCTTGAGGGCAAGTCGTCTCGGGAAAGCCCCGAGCGACTGAAAACTCGTGAACGATTATGTACAATGGGACTATGTATCCAAGCACAAACATAGCTTCGGAAGAACCTTCGGAGAAAACTCACAGCACAAGGAGCAAACCATGTCTCGGCAAACACGTCGTACGTTTATCAAGCGAACCGCCGCGGCGTCGGCCGGAGTCGCCGCCGGGCTGACCATTGCCGGCACCAAAGCGTCCGGGCAAGTGCTCGGCGCCAACGACACCATCCGCGTTGCCGTGGCCGGCATCCATAGCCAGGGACGCCGCCACATCGGTAGCTTCAGCGGAATGAAGGGTGTCCAAGTCACGCACCTGGTCGATCCCGACAGCCGCTTGTTTCCGTCGCTGACCGAGCAGGTCCGGCGGCAAAGCGGCAACACACCCAAGTGCTTCCAGGACATCCGCGAAGCGCTGGAGGACAAGGAACTCGACGCGGTGTCGGTGGCAACGTGCAACCATTGGCACTCGCTGATCACCGTCTGGGCGTGCCAGGCCGGCAAGGACGTGTACGTCGAGAAGCCGTGCAGCCACAACGTCTTCGAGGGACGCCAGTGCGTCGAGGCCGCGCGGGAGTACAAGCGCATCGTCCAGCACGGCACTCAGCAGCGCAGCAACCCGGATCGGGCGGCGGAGATCGCCGCCATCCATTCCGGCAAGTACGGCAAGCTGCTGGTCTCGAAAGGTTACTGCTGCAAGTCGCGCTGGAGCATCGGAGCGAAGCCGCCCGGCAAGCCGCCTGAAGGATTCGACTTTAATCTCTGGCTGGGTCCCGCCCCCATGCAGCCGTATCACGCGAATTTGGTCCACTACAACTGGCACTGGTTCTGGGACTTCGGCAACGGCGACATGGGCAACCAGGGCGTGCACGAGATCGACGTCGCCCGATGGGGTATCAAAGACAGCACGCTGCCGAAGCGCGTGTGGGCGCTCGGCGGCCGCTGGGTCAACGCCGAAGACAACAAGGACCAAGGGCAAACCCCCAACATGGAACTCTGCGTGTTCGACTACGACGGCGTGCTGCTGGTCTTCGAAACCCGCGGGCTCGTCGGCAAGAATAGCGAGTATCCGTTCAAGGTGACCAATGAGTTCTACACCACCGAGGGCGTTGTCTGCGACGGGAAGTTCTCTCCCAAGGAAGGCGGCAAGACCTACGACGTCGAGGTCGAGCCGATCCACGTGACCGGTGGCGGCACGTTCGGCAGCTTCATCAACTGCGTGCGCAGCCGCAAGGTCGAAGAAGTCAACGGCGAGATCCAGGACGCCCACTACTCGGCCGCGCTGTGCCACCTCGGCAACATCGCCTACCGCCTCGGCGAGCAGGCGCCGTTCAGCCGGCGGCCCGATTGGCTCGACCTCCACGGCGAAGTCGCCCGATCGTTCGAGACGATCAAGGGCAACCTGGAGAGCGCGCTGAAGATGGACCTCGGCAAGCAGACGTACCAGCTCGGGCCGGAACTCCAATTCGACCCGAAGACCGAAAAATTCGTCGGCAACTCCGACGCCGATAAGCTGCTGACGCGGGACTACCGCGAACCGTTCGTGGTGCCCGAGGTGGTTTGACTCCTAACGCGGCCGAGCCGCAACCAAAGGGTGGTTCAGCGAGGTGGGCAGTTGGGTGGTTAGGCTGTTAGGGGTTTAGGGTTTCGGGGGTAACGCTGTGAAGTGAAAAGGTGACCACGGACCCCAACAGCCTAAACCCCTAACGGCCTAAACCCCTAACGGCCTAAACCCCTAACGGCCTAAACCCCTAACGGCCTAAACCCCCAACGGCCTAAACCCCCAAGAACATGCGCGCACCGTACGCAGAAGTTGCGGTGTCAGACCCTAAACCAACGCGGAGGATCCCTTCAATGACTAAACGTTTTTGCCGTCGCGAGTTTCTTCGGCAGTCGCTCCGCTTCGGCGGGGCGGCCCTGGCGGCCGGACCACTTGGCCCAAGCGCGGTGTCGGCCGCCGACAAGCCGGACTCGAAGATGGCCTTTGGCCTAGTGACGTACCTGTGGGGCAAGGACTGGGACCTGCCGACGCTGATCGCCCATTGTGCGGCGACACGGGTGCTCGGCGTGGAACTGCGGACCACGCACGCCCACGGCGTCGAACCGCGTCTGAACGCCCGGCAGCGCCGGGAAGTGAAGCGGCGCTTCGACGACAGCCCGGTCACGCTGGTCGGCCCCGGCAGCAACGAGTGTTACGACAACCCCGATCCCCAGCGGCTTCGTCGAGCCATCGAGACGACCAAGGCCTTCGTGAAACTCAGCCACGACTGCGGCGGCAACGGAGTGAAGGTCAAGCCCAACAGCTTCCACAAAAATGTGCCGCGGGAGAAGACGATCGAGCAGATCGGCACGTCGCTGAACGTGGTGGGCCGGTTCGCCGGCGACTACGGCCAGCAGATCCGACTCGAGGTGCACGGCCAATGTTCTCCGTTGCCGATCATCAAGCAGATTATGGACATCGCCGACGATCCCCGCGTGTGTGTCTGCTGGAACTCGAACGCCACGGATCTCAAAGGCCAAGGGTTGGTGCACAACTTCAACCTCGTTAAGGATCGTTTCGGGGCGATCGTTCACGTCCGCGAACTCGACGCCGGCGACTATCCGTACCAGGAATTGATGAACCTGTTTGTGGCGATGGACTACGCCGGATGGATCTTGCTGGAAGCCCGCGGGCAGCCGAAAGATCGCCTCAAGGCGCTGGCCGAACAGCGCCAGATTTGGGAAAGGATGGTCGCCAAGGCACAAGAAATGACCGGGTAAGGCGACGCGGCCATCGCCGCCGGGAACATCGAATACTTGGAACGCACATTTCACGAAGCGGGAGCAATAGCATGATATCCGTCAGCAGCAGAATGATACCTCGCGTTGGTTTAGCGGCCTGCCTGGCGATATTCGCCACGGACCTGTCGGCGGCCGAGATCACGGCCGAGCGGAGTGAGCACGGCGCGACGGTGAAGATCGACGGCGAGTTGTTCACCGAATACATCACCCGTTCGGGCAACAAGCCGATCCTTTGGCCGGTGATCGGCCCGACCGGCACGCCGGTCACGCGGGCTTACCCAATGGCCTCCGGGCCCCATGAGCGAAAGGACCACGTGCACCATCGCTCGGTGTGGTTCACCCACGGTGACGTCAACGGCATCAGCTTCTGGGACGAGAGCGGCAAACATGGAACTATTGAGCACCGCCAGTTTGTCGAGATCCAAAGCGGCATGCCGGCGCTGATCGTCACGCGCAACGACTGGGTCGGCCCCGACGGGCGCAAGCAGTGCGAGGACGAACGTACCCTCCGCTTCGGCAGCGACGGGGACAACCGCTGGATCGACTTCGACCTCATGCTGAAGGCCACCGCCGGACCGGTCCGCTTCGGCGATACCAAGGAAGGCACCTTCGGCGTCCGGGTGGCCGGCACCATGAAGGTCGACGCCAAGCAGGGCGGGCGAATCGTCAACAGCCGGGGCCAGACCGACAAGGCCGCCTGGGGCCAGACGGCCGACTGGCTCGACTACCACGGACCGGTCGACGGCCAGACGGTGGGCATCGCCATCTTCAACCACCCCGATAGCTTCCGGTTTCCCACCTACTGGCACGTGC
>JAUWWA010000114.1 GCA_030617125.1 Pirellulales bacterium
CTCGTCTCTCCTCTCGCTTCTCCTCCCGGCATCCGTGCTTGACCACATCCCAGTTGACAGGTCCGAGTGCAGGGCTAAAATACGGAGTTTCCCCGGTGCGGATGTTTCCGGCCGGGGGTTGTTGTTTCGTGCCGTGACGCCGCCCGATCGAGGGGCACCCCCCCGGGGAGCCGACCCGTGGAAGAAGAAGCTATCCAGAAGGCCGATGTCCTCATCGAAGCACTCACGTGGATCCGCCGGTTCCGCGGGAAGATCACCGTGATCAAGCTCGGGGGCAGCGTCATGGACGACGAGCACGCCATGACCCATCTGTTGCTGGACGTTGTCTTTATGGAGACCGTCGGCATGCGCCCGGTGGTGGTCCACGGCGGCGGAGCGGCCATCAACCGCGCGATGGCCGATGCCGGTATCCGGCCGCGATTCGTTCAGGGGCGGCGCTACACCGACGACGCCACCTTGAAAATCGTCGAGCGCGTGCTTGCCGGCGAAGTCAACGAAAGGCTCACCGACCGCATCAACGAACTCGGCGGCCGAGCCCAGTCGCTAAACTTCAAAACCAACAATGTACTGCGAGGCCGAAAGATCGAAATGCTCGACGAAATCGGCTGGCCGGTCGACCTGGGACACGTCGGCGAAGTGACCGGTGTCGACGCCAAGGCGATTGAGTTGCTCTGCCAGGCCGGCGTCGTCCCGGTGATCCCCTCGATGTGCACCGCCGAAAACGGCCAAGAGCTCAACGTCAACGCCGACACCGCCGCAACGGCCGTCGCAAAGGCGCTTAAGGCCGAGAAGCTCGTCTATTTGAGCGACGTCAACGGAGTACGCCGCGACAAGGATGATCCCAACTCGTTGATGCACTCGCTCACCGCCGAAGAAGCGCACCACATGATCGAGTCCGGCATGATCGACTCCGGCATGATCCCCAAGGTCCAGGCGTGTCTCGAAACGCTCGAACACGGCGTGCACAAGGTGCACATCATCGACGGTCGGTTGCGACACTCATTGCTGCTGGAGGTTTACACGAGCAAAGGAGTGGGAACGGAAATTGTGAAGAAGAGGGAGTAGGTGGTAGGTGGTAGGCAGTGGGTGGTAGGCAGTGGGTGGTAGGCGGTAGGATGACAAGGGCGAATACCGGATTTCATAAGGACATTAAGGAGAAGTAGTCGTGGATGACAATACATGGATGAGTTCTGAGGAAACGATCAAGCTGTTCGAGCAGTACGTGATCCCCAACTACGGCCGGTTTCCCGTCTCGCTGGTTCGGGGCGAGGGGTCGTACGTCTTCGACAGCGAGGGAAATCGCTACCTGGATCTGTTTCCCGGTTGGGGCTGTAATCTGCTGGGCCATTGTCCGGGGCCGGTCGTTGAGGCCGTGCAGAAGCAAGTATCTACGTTGATTCACGTGCCCAACACGTGGTACATGGAGGCGCAGGGCCTTTGGGCGAAGGCGCTCAGTGAGCGAAGCTTCGGCGGCCAGGCGTTTTTCTGCAACTCGGGAACCGAGGCCAACGAAGCGGCTATCAAGCTCGCCCGACTCCACACGCCAAAACAGCGTTACAAAATCATCACGTTCGAGGGCGGATTCCACGGCCGCACGCTCGGCTCGACCGCCGCCACCGCCCAGCCGAAGTACCACGAGGGCCTCGGCCCTTTGATGGCCGGGTTCGTCTACGCGCCCTACGGCGACCTCGACACGGTGGCCGAGCTGGTCGACGACGAAACGGCCGCGATCCTGATCGAGCCGGTCCAGGGCGAAGGCGGCATCCGCATCCCGCCGGACGGCTTTCTAAGGGGCTTGCGAAAACTGGCCGACGAAAACGAGGTGCTGTTGATCTTCGATGAAGTCCAGACCGGGTGCGGGCGGACCGGCGACTGGTTCGCCTACCAGGGTTTCGACGTGGCGCCCGACGTGATGACCCTGGCCAAGGCGATCTGCGGCGGCCTGGCCGGCGCGGCCATGCTGACCACGGCGGAAATCGCGCGAAGCCTGCGGCCGGGCATGCACGCGGCGACGTTCGGCGGCAACCCGATCGCCGCCACCGCGGGCCTCGCGGCCATCGAAATGATCGAACACGAAAACCTGTTGGAACACGCCCGGCAGTTAAGCGGTTTCTTCCGCGAGCGGCTCGATGAGCTCCGGCGGCAGTGCGAGTTGATCCGCGAGGTGCGTATCCGCGGGCTGATGATCGGCATCGAGCTTTCCATCGAAGGCGGTCCCACCGTCAAGGCGTGCATGGACCGCCGGCTGCTGGTCAATTGCACGCAGGGCACCGTCATCCGGCTGTTGCCCGCCATGAACCTTACCCCCGAGCAAGCACAAACCGGCTGCGACATCCTGGCCGAAGTGCTCCAGCATCAGGCCGGAGGCGACGCGACACAACAGTAGAAAGGGAGAGGAACATCGCGATGCGAAACCTGCTCACGCTGGCCGATCTCGGCGCGGCTGAGATCGACCGGATTTTCTCGATCACCGAAGACCTGAAATCGAAGCACGCCAGGGGGCTCCGCGAGCCGCTCCTGCCCGGCCGCGTCATGGCCTTGCTGTTCGAGAAACCGTCGCTGCGCACCCGGGTGAGTTTCGAGGCGGGCATGATCCACCTCGGCGGGACCGCATTGTTCCTGGGGGCCGACGTGGGCTTCGGACGACGCGAAAGCATCGCCGATTTCGGACAGGTGCTCAGCCAATACGTCGACGTGATCGTGGTCCGGGCGAACCGGCACGAAATGCTGCTGGAGTTGGCCGAGCACTGCACCTGCTCGGTGATCAACGGCCTAACCGACTTCGCCCATCCGTGCCAGGCCATGGCCGACCTGTACACCATTCGCGAGTTGGCCGGCCAAGTAGAGGGGCACACGCTGGCCTGGGTCGGCGATGCGAACAACGTCGCCCGAAGCATCGCACTGGCCTGCGGCAAGGTCGGCATGAAGATGGTCATGGCCACGCCCGAGAAGTATCAGTTCGACGACGAGTCGCTCGCCTGGATCAAGCGCCAGGCGCCTGATCTGGATCTGACCATTACCACCGACCCGCTGGAGGCTGTTCGCGATGCGGTGGTCATCTACACCGACGTATGGGCCAGCATGGGCCAGGAAAAGCATCGCCGGCAGCGCAAGAAGGACTTCGCCGACTACCAGGTGAATGCCGAGTTGATGTCGCACGCCCAGAAGGGCGCCGTCTTCATGCACTGCCTGCCCGCCCGACGCGGCGAAGAAGTCACCGACGAAGTGATCGACGGACCGCAAAGCGTCGTCGTCCAACAGGCGGCCAACCGGATGCACGCACAAAAGGGCATCCTCGCATGGCTGCTGGGAGCAAAGGCGTAGAGGTGAATTGCAAATCGAAGATTGCAGATTACATGCAGGTCAATCCCCCCGAACCGCAGTCCGGGGGCGTTTGTCTTGGCCGGCAGTAGCCCCATAAAGCTGCGACCGCTGGTCGCGCCGCAAAACGCCGCACCTACGGCGCCGTCACCGCCGTGCCAACCCACACGAGAAACGGCTTGGTCCCCTTGTAGCCGGCGAGGTTCTCGGCCGGGTCGGTGACGACGCTGCCCAACACCAGCACGGTGGTCTTGTCTTCAAACGGCAGCGGTCGGTCGCTCATCACAACGACCGGGCCGGGGTGACCGGCCAGTCGGATCGTCGTGGCGTATAGCCCGCCTTGCTCCTGGGTCTGCCCGGCGGCGCCTGCCAGGAGGATCCCGCCCTTCGGGCCGCCGGCGGTTTCGATCCGTCCGGCCGCCAGGCGACCGATCTCATTCACCCGGCCCGGGTCTTCGGCCAACCGCTCACGGATGGTCTTAACCGCCTGTTTTCGATCGTCCAGTCGGGTGTCTGCGGCCTTGCCTTTGACGAACGTGAGCACGTGGCCCAGGCGGCAGAACGTGCGGTAGGCCTCGGCAGTCATTTCGCCGGTGGCGTGGTCGCCGGAGATTGCCTCGTTGGCCGCTTTCAGGGCCTTGCCCAACTCATCGGACGTGAACGACGGCGGACTGAGCACGCCGATGTAACCATCGGGCAGCGACTGGGGTTGTGGCTCGGGTTGCGGCCCGACGACCGGCGTTGCATCTCCCGTCATCTCATCTCGCGGCGTCTGCGGTCCGTCGGCCCTTTCGGATGCCGGCTCTTGCACACGGTTGTCCGGTTTCTTCTCGGGCCATTTGACCCACTGAGGCTTGTGTTTGCACGTGTGCGCAACACCGGGCAGGTAGATTTCCAGGAAATCGAACCGCTCGCCGCCGAAGTAGTTCAGCCCGTAGTAGGCCAGCGCCAACCCGGCGAAGCCACCGACAACCGGCTCGAGTATCACGCGAACGATGCTTTTGTGTTTCTTCCTTTTCCCGCGTGGTCTGGACACCCCGGCGGCGGCCGTTTTGCCTTCGCCTTCCGCTTCCTCTTCAGCGAAAGCGGCGAAGTCCCCGGCAACGGCGCCTTCCAAGGCGACGGCGTCGTGGCCGAGGTCGATCTCGGGCGGTTCGTCCACCTTCTTCCACGCATCGAGCGCGGGCGTTTCCGCAGCCGGCCGTCCGGAGTGCGGTTTGGCCGCGGCCGGCGTAGATGCGGCGTCCACATCCGGCACGTGGAATGGTTCGGTCACCAAGTCGGACTTGAGCATCGCGTTGGAGTCCGGCACGAGGCCTTGCGCCGCGGCGCGATCGACAGGAATCAAGGCGGGCGGGGCCGCGGCCAACGCCTCGCTCAAGGGATATTCCGCCTCGCAAAGCGGACAGCGAACGGCAGACTGCGGACCGACTCCGTCGGGAATCGTCACCACCTCTTCACACTTCGGACACTTGGAAACGATCGACATGAAGATTCCTGAACTGCCGGGTAAACCTGGGATAAACTTGCAGTGCGTCCGGGTCTCTGTGACGGATGGGAAATCCGTCCTAAAACTTATCCCGTGGCGTCATCCGTCATGGCAAGAGCTACCGAACGCCGAGGTTCCGTTCAATCTGGATGCTCTTGTTCGAGATTGCCACGGGCTGGAGCCCGTTGTCGGCCGGGCGCAGTTGCGAACCCAGTTCGAAAGCCGGATCGTACTGAAACCGCTCGCCGCGGAGGTCGAGATTTGCACAGCCCGAAAGGCCCAAACACGCCACGGCTGCCGCGGGAAGAAACCAGCGGCCGACGTGGCGACCCTTGCCGAACTGGACGATGGACCGGAACATGCGTGAACCTGCCTTCCGGGTGGCTTGAGAAGGGGCGGGAGTTTCGCAGAATCGGCAAGCCAAGTCCAGCCCAGTTGCGCGAAACACGAAAAACACACCAACGGGAAAGCAGAATCGGCATTGGCGGCGACGGTGGCGTTGCACATTTCGCCCAGGTTGCCTCCGCGACCAGTCTTCACACGACATCCACTTCCCGCGACTGGTGGTCGCGGCTTTGTAGGGTGGAGAACCGCCGCCGCTGGCGCGGGGAGACATTAGTACTCCGACGCTGGGTTGAGCAGATACTGGCGAGGAATTGTCAGTCGTCCGTCATCGGTTATCAGTCCAGGAACAATTGCCTGCCATGGAAGAGTAAGGCCAGAAAGGAACAAGCGCGCGACGGAAAATCGCTCCGTCCCCATATTCGCGGTGAACTTCCCCATAGGACCTATGCAGACGGTGCCGATAACAACAGAGGAGAACTCCGTTTGGCCGCCACCGGTACGGCGGCATAATCAGAGCCGGTTCCCGCCGTACAGGGTGATATGATTACACATAAGGGGGGTATGCCATGGCGACCCACTTCGTTCGCTTTGCTTTCTTGATTCTTGGCGGCCTTGTCTGGACCGTGCCGGCGGAAGCCGGCTGCTGGCACGAATTTTGGCACAGTGTGGCCCGAGACACCAAGCGGCAGCACTGCTGGCCCAGACCGTTTGTTTGCCCCGATCGCCACGACGTTCGCGCTCCGCTGGCATTGATGGTCCACAACGGCTGGCGGAGCCAGAATACGCTTGGAGACCACTATTTTGTCTCGACCACGGGTGAACTGAACGAGGCCGGGAAGCTCAAGGTCAAATGGATTCTGACCGAAGCGCCCGCCCAACGCCACATCGTTTATGTTTACCGGACCGACGATAAGAAGTTGACGGCCGCGCGGATCGACCATGCCAAGCTGGTGGCCGCGACATTCGCCCGCGACGGCCAGACGGCCCCGGTGCTCGAGACTGATGTCCCACCCTGGGGCTGGCCGGCATCCACGGTCGACATGATTGGCCGGAAGTTCGAGTCCTCGGCGCCCGATCCGCGGCTGCCCAAGGCAAGTGGCGAAGACTCCGGCGACTAGGGTCAGCGGTCAGGATTCAGGGTCAGCGGTCAGGATTCAGGATTTTGTTTTAGAGCGTTGCCTCGAAGTCCTGGACGGTGAACCCTGTTGCTTGCAGTTCCGGCGGGTTGAGGGCTCTTTATTGC
>JAUWWA010000052.1 GCA_030617125.1 Pirellulales bacterium
GCGGCAAGTCGGTCGGCATCCTCTCCAAACTCGGACGCATGAAATGGGAGTCGAGCAATCCCCAGATCGCTCGCGTCGACGGGGCGACGGTGACGGGAATGAGCCTCGGGCAGTCGCAGGTCATGGCGCAACTGGGTGCTGTCGTCAGTCAGCCGGACCAAGTCAACGTTGTACCGTCGATTGCCGACGCATTGGTGATCACACCGGAAGTTTTGCAGATTCGCGTTGGCGAAAGCACCCGCGTCGGAACCGATATCTCGGTCTACCGGCGTGAGATGAACGTGAGCAGTATGTGCGCCGTCACGCCGGCGCTGTCCGGCGTCGTCCGCTACGTGGGCGAGACGCAATCGCTCGTCGGCGTGGCCCCGGGCGCGTCGGCCGTGGCATTCACCTTGGGCGACATATTGACAAACGCCATGGTCGAGGTCGTGCCGGGCGGGTCAATCGACGGCCGTGTCGTCCTGGAACCCGCCGGCGGCAACCTGGCGCCGGGGCAAGCGCTGCCGCTGCGAGTGCTGGTCGTCACGCCGCGGGGCGAGAGGGTCGACCGGACCGATTCGGCCATCCTCACCAGTTCCGATCCGCTCGCGGTGACGATTCGCGGCAATCGAGCGTGTGCCGTCAAAGGCCCCGGCTCGGCGGAAATCACCGCCGCGCTCAGCGGAACGCACCGCGTGGGCAAGGCCCGAGTCAACGTCAACGACCTGCCGATCACCGGACTGGTCGTCGAGCCGGCACAGTTGGCGATGTCGACCGGCGACGTGGCCGCGCTGCGAATCCTCGGCCGGGCCGATAGCGGCACCTACGAACTCTTCCCACAGCCGGACCTGACGGTCACCGCCGGCGGGCCGAATCCCGAGGCGGTGCAGATCGATCGAACCAACGCCGTTAAGGCGATTCGACCCGGCCAGACGAACCTAGCCGTCAACTGGCAGAACCGGCTCAAGCAGCACGTGCCCGTCAGCGTGGTCGATCATCCGTGGACGGACGTGCGGATTGAGCCCTCGCGGGCGACGATCCATCCGGGCCAGCCGCTCGTGTACCAGGTTTCGGCCATGCGTGGCGGCCGGCGCCGCGTGCTGGGACCCACGGACGGCGTGAACCTGTACGTCACCCAGCCCCGGGTCGCCCAAGCGGCCAAGAACGACCTGGCGGTGCGTGGGGTCAGTCCGGGCCACACGGTGGTCGTCGCCCAGTTGGCCGGAGAGACCGCCGAGGCCGGCCTCGACGTCGTGCCGGCCGGCACCGCCTCAGTAGCGGTTGCCGGCATACCGGGCGGTGTGAGCGTGTACAGCCATGGCGTCTACAGACCCGAGTACATCGAACGTTATGGTTACGGCGGAGGAACCTACTTCATCGGCGACGACTACTGGCTGGGGGGCGCCCGGGGCGGCGTTTACGGCGTCGACGTCTATGAGCCGGGCGTGGTCGTCGCGCCGCCGCCGGTCGCTCAGGCCGGGCTACGGTTCATTCCCGACGTGCTGAGCGTCCCGACGAATTCCTCCGGCGCGGCGGTGCGCGTCGTGGAAGTGCTCGCCGACGGCTCCGTCGGGCGCGACGTGACCGACGATCCGGCCCTACAGATCAGTCAACCGGCTGAGATCGCCCGGCTCGAGGGGAACGTATTCCGGCCGCTTCGGCCCGGGCAGGAACGCATCGGCGCGAAGCTTGGGCCGCTGACGGCCGAGCCGCTGCTGCTGTCGGTCACCGGTAAACGGTTCGTCCAGGTCATCGACACGTTCAACAGCGGCCCCGCCGACTTCGATATCACGCTGGAGGTACTGGCGGGCGCGTCGGAGGGCCCGCTACAATATCGGGTATACGAGGCAGGAACGGCCCCGCCGGAAGCGTGGGTCGCGGCCCAAATGGAAGGCGAGTTGCAGCGCGTAACGCTCCGCAGCCCGAGATTGCCCTACGGAGAGCGCGGCTCGCTGTATCAGTTGGTGATTGAGGCCCGCGACGAGCAGGGGTCGATCCAATCGTACCCGATAACCTTTCGGCTCACCTCGGTCATCGAGCGAGCCGACAAACGGTAGTTGACATTATTACTCCCGGAACCGCAGTCCCGGGGCATTTGTGCCTTAGTACACGATCAGAACGGTACCAGTTTCATGGCGTTTCCAGACGAACGCGATCGCAACTTGATTCGCCGAGCCGAACAGGTGGAGACCCTCGCGACCGACTTGTGTGATTGGCTCTCGGAGTTCAACCCGGAGCGGAGGGCCACCGAGCTGCTTCCGATCGAGGAGAGCGACGAGTTTGAAATGCTGCAACTGCGGCGGCTGGCCGGCAGCCTGTACACCTCGGCCAAGGTGCCGGTCTCCGCGGCGGTGTACGGGCCGTCGCAGGTGGGCAAGAGCCTGTTCGTCGGCCAGGTGCTCCGGCCACACAGTGAAAACTTTTGTCCCATCGGCGGCGACGAAACACACGGCGAGCCGGCCTACTATAAGGAACTCTCCTTCGACAACGATCTGAACCCGCAGTGCGGCTCGAACGAGGCCACCGCCCTGGTCACCCGATTCACGACCAAGGACCGCATCGGCACGAGCGTTTCGCCGGAGTATCCGGTGATGGTTCGGGCGTTAACACGGGTGGAATGGCTTCGGGTGCTGGCCCGCGGGTTCCACGTCGAGTGTCGAACGCCCGGCCATACTTGGACGCAGGGCGAGCTGGAATCGCTCTTCGAAGACCTCGCACGAGAGTTCCCCGGCAGCGAAGTCGACCGCAAGTGGCGCATGGACCTTCTGGATGCGTACTCGTACATGCGTAGCGTCGACCGCCGGGGTTTCAGTTCCAAGGAGGCCATCCTCAACGGGCTGTTGAGCCGATACTCGCTGAGCGACGACGGCTACGTGGCGCTCGCCGCGGCGCTGTTCTGGGACCGGTGGCAATCGCTGACGAACCTGTTTGACAAGATCAACAACTTCTTGCAGCGGATCACGCTGGGCGATCACGATCCGGCGAGCTTCACTCATTGGGCCGGGGTCCGCTTCCTGTTGGACAGCCAGCGGGCGAAGGTCCACGAACGCCGCACTTCCAAGGTTTGGCAGCAGGTCGACTGGGCCGACATGTACCTCGTCGAAAAGGAAAAATACTGTGTCCTGGACTACCGCCCCGGGACGGGGCAAGGGAGCGAGGAACTGGAGACGATTCAAGCCGGCATGTTGGAACTAGCGATGCCCGTTTTGCCGCACCGGCTCAACGACGACTGGCGCAAGGTGATCGAGCAAATGGATTTCCTCGACATTCCCGGCATGCGCGCCGGGCGCGTGGGCGCCGAAAAGGGAAAGCGAACCAGCGCCGACTCGCTCGAAGAGCAGATGGAGATCGTCAAACGCGGCAAGGTGGCGTATCTGTTCGAGCGTTACACCGACGAGTTGCAGATCCAGACGCTCCTGCTGCTGTCCCGCGGCGGCAACCTCGAAGTAACCGGCCAGATGAAGCACCACATCGACAAGTGGGGAAAGGCCCGATACGGCGAGAAGACCTGGCCCACTCGCGTTCACGACGACGTGCCCGCGCTGTTTATCGGCATGACCGGCATCGACGAGGAATTCCGCAATCGGGAGGAATACGCCGACAAGGGCCTCTACGACAACCGCCTCGGCCAGTTGGTCGACGCGCTGAGCAGCGTGATGAACGATTTCGGCGGGCGCGGCAAGGCCTTCACCAACGTCTATCCCATCCGGTATCCCGGGATCTGGGATACCGACCAGCAGCAACGCGAGAAGGAAGACTTGGAGAAATGGAACCGCGCCAAGAAGGCCTTCCTCGAGTCCGAGATGGTCAAGGACTATACGCGCGGCGCCGAGCAACGCTGGGAAACCGCCATGCGAGACGACGACGGCGGGTTGTCGCTGATCAGTGCGGGCATCCGCGCCGTGACCACCGCCGACGACAAGCAGAACCAGTTGCAAAAGCGTATCCAGGAGGTGCGCAATCGGTTGTTGCAGCTTTCGCGCAACTGGGTCGTCGACCCGGACGCCAACGTCGACCGCGAGAAACGACTCGCGGCCGCCCGAAAGGTCGTCAATTGGTTGCAGTCGAACGAAGAACTGGTGTACTACCGCGTTCACGCCTTGCAGGAATCGCTCTCGGTGGCCGACGGCGATGAGTTGGCGTTGGCCGACTGCATCGACACACAGGGCCGGCGCCGGGGCGATCCGCTGCCCAGGCAGCTTCGCAACTTCCTGCACGAGTGGGCCACCACGGCGGTCGCCAAGCGCTGGGAAGAGTACACCGCCGCGCACAAGGATGGCAGACCGTGGCTCGAGTCCGGCGACGTCGGCGCCTTCACCCGATATCTGCGCGATTACCTGGTCACCGAGGAGATATTCGACGCAATGCTCGATCAACTCGGCCCGGTAGTCCACTTGAAGACCCGCGACGAGGCGGCCCGGCGCCGCGCGCGGCGTCAGTACGTCCGGATCATCTTGAACGACTACGTGATGAACCCCGGTCACAGCATGGCGCCCATCCAGCCGCCGGAAGGCGACAAGCCGGACGGGGAACAGGAGAACTACGATCGATTCGGATTGATGGGCTCGTTCGTCCAGCGTTGGACTACTCGGCTGCCGCTCGCGCTGGCTTTGGGGGCGGGCGAACACGTGAAGCTCCCGCCGGGCAACAGCCAGTTGATCGATATTCTGGAACCATTTGACCAATAAAGGCAAGATACACCAATGCACATATTGTTCGCAAACACCGGCGTTCAAACCGTCTGTGTCCCGTTGAAAGGCGGCAGCCGCTATCAGACCGCCCAGATCGGCTACGGCTGGCAACGCTGCCGGTGCAAAAGCGGCGAGGAAGACGACCGTGAGCGCGACTTTCCCTACATCCAATGGCAGATTATCCAGTCGGGAACAACACGGTTGTTCCTGGCGGTCGACACCAGTTGCGGCGACCCCGACGTCGGGTACTTCTGCGACGGCGGCGCGTTGACGAAGGATTTCGTCATTCACCTCGACGGGCTGCTCGACGTGCAGGGACAGCCGCTTCGCGGCGTGCCGTCGGTCGAGGTGTGCATCCGCCCGGCGACCGCCACCGCCGGCGACGCCAAGCACGTTCACATGATCGTCGACTTCGGCAACAGCCGTACGGGCGTGTTATTGTTGGAGTTGGCCGGAGAGATTTCCCAGACCCCGCAAATGCTGCCCTTCGAGTTGATCAACCGCTACCACTTCGACGCTTTCAACGACCGAGGTGAATTCGTCAGCATGCCCGACGCCAGGTGGTTCTCCTCGAAAACTCACTGGTGCAACACGCCCTACCTGCCGCCGATGCAGCAGAAAAAGATCGAATACCACGCGCTGGAGGAGGGCGAGGGCAAGCCGGGGTGGTTCGGACGCGGCAAGAAGAAGGTCCCGCAAAGCAAGGTCGAGGTCGTGGAGATTCCCCCCTTGTTCGACGACCTTTCGATGGTCCGCCTCGGACGCGAAGCCGATGATGTTGCGCAGGTCATGCGTGCCGAGGGCGACGTCCGCACCGGCGTCAGCTCGCCGAAGCGTTACCTCTGGGCCGACGACGCCGGTTGGCTCGAAGGCGCCAACTGGCACATGTCCGATCCGGCCGACCGCTGCCGCACCGGCACGTACGCCTCGACGCTGCAAGGCCCGATGCTGCGATTCGTCCACGAGGACGATCGCGACTTCCTGTTGGTCGATCGCAAGCCCCGCGAGGAGGAGTTCGCCAGCGAGACGCCGCTGAAACCACGCCACGCACCGCGGTGTATGATGACGGCCGCCATCTACGAACTACTCTGCCAGGCCTATTCCTACGTCAACTCGGCGCCGTACCGCAACGCCTCGGGCGATGCCGGCCGTACGCGAGAGATCCGCACCCTCACGCTGAGCTACCCCAGCGGGATGATTCAGGACGAGCGCCGGCGCTTGACGGCCCAAGTGAATAAGGCCATCAACATTTTCGCCATGACGTTGGGGAAGAACCAGTGCGTCGAGCCGGAGTTGAACCTCAACATCGACGAGGCCAGCGCCGTCCACCTGACGTACATCTGGAGCGAGATGCGGATGCTCGGGCAGAACCCCAAGCTGTGGTTCTCCACCTTACGTCTCGACCGTGGCCGGGAGGCTCCCAAGGAAGAAGAGCCTTCGCCGAGGCTAACCGCGCCGGCCGGGCGGCGTCGCGGCCGGGGAATCGCACGGCCCGGCGGCAGACGCCCAAAGACCGAAGAAGAAGGCTTCGGCGACGCGGCCAACGAAATCCGCATCGCCTGCATCGACATCGGCGGCGGCACCACCGACCTGATGATCGCCAAATACAACTTCGAAAGCAAGATCGACGACGCCATCCACGGAAAGGTCATCCACCAGGACGGCATCTACCTCGGCGGCGATCAACTCGTCAAGCGGCTGCTCGAAACGATCATCGTTCCCGCCTTCGCCGACGCCATCGGTCTGGAAGATGAGGACGTGCAACTGCTCTTCGGGCCGGAGGTGCCCCGCAACCGCGAAATCCGCTCGCAGCGCGTCAACTGGATCAACCGGCTCTTCGTTCCCCTGGCGCACCGGTACCTCGACAACGCCGTCGACGACGTTACTGACGAGCCGATCTCGCACATCGATCCCGAGATCGTCGAGCCAGCCGTTGTCGAGTCGTTGCAGCAGGTATTCGACAAGCTCCGCGGTCCCGGCTACTACAATGCCCAGCAGGAACTCGACCTGGTGTTCGACGGCGTCGAATTCGAGGGCGTCGTCCACGACGTCTTCGACGAATTGTTGTTCGACTATTGCCAGCGAATCGTCGACCACGAGGTCGACATCGTCCTGCTGGCCGGCCAGCCGTCGAAGCTCAGCTACATCCAGCAACTCGTGCGGACATACGTGCCGCTGGCCCCGTCGCGGATCGTGCCGATGTTCAACCATTACGCCGGCAACTGGTATCCGTACCAGGACGAAAAGGGGCACAACCCCGGCGTGATCATCGACCCGAAAAGTCCGGTCGTCGTCGGCGCCGCCATCGAGTTCATGGCCCGAAACGGCATGCTCCCGCAGTTCAAGTTCGAGATGAAGGGCAAAACCTTTGAGAACACCTATTACTGGGGCGTGATGACCGACGCCACCTCCGGCATCCGAAAGGAGCGTATCCTTTTTCAACCCGCCGAGGACCAGGCACGCGAGGAAATCACCGAGTTTACGACCAGCTCGCAGCGGGTGCTCATCGGGCGAAAACTGGCCGCGGGCGAGGACGCCCAGGCCACGCCCGTCTATCTGCTCAAAATGGACGTCGGCGATCGCATCGGACCGACCGAAATCGTCGTCAAGATCAAGCGAAAACACGCCACCAAGGAAGAAGAGGAAACCCTGGAAGTCGAGTCGGTCACCGGCGTCGTCGCCGGCGAGGACGCCATCCTCGACGAAAACGTCTACTTCAACTGGCGAACGCTCGCCGACGAACGGTACTACCTCGACACCGGCGGGCTGGACAATATCGAACTAGGAGCCGTCCACTAGCCGCCACGTTTAGCGACCGTCGCTGCGACGGCCAAACCGGAGCCGCCACCATGGCCCTATGGCCCACTAAGAAGGATCAACCTGACGACCCGGCCAGGCCGTCACCCGACGGCGCGGCGGATGACGCCGGCGAGTTGCCGCAATTGACCGAAAAGCTCGGCGAACTCGCCGAACTGCTGGATCGGACCAATGAGCAACTCGCGGCCTACCTGATCCGCCGCGAGTCGAAGGGTGTCGCCGGCGCTGGAAATGGAGACTCCTCCGCCATACCGGCCGCGCGGCTCGATGCCATGTCCGAAAAGCTCGAAGCGATCGACAAGGCGGTCCGCTCGCTCGCCGAGAGAACCCCCGCCGAGCCTTCGGCGGACGCCCTGGCTCCGGCCCTGGGACAGATCAGCGACGGCATTAACGCGCATCACGAAGCGATCGCCGGCACGATCGGGCAACTCAAGCAGCAACTCGACAACAGCATCCGGCAGTTCGCCGAGATGCTCCGCCCGAGCGAGCCGGAAAAAACCGATGCGCCAACGGCCGCCGGCGACTGGCAACGCACCATTCTCGGCAGTAAGCTGACCGATGAGCCCGAACTGGCCTTTCAGCGGCAGCAACTTCTCGACGGCGTACTGTCGGGCGCCAAGGCGGCCCGTTCGCTGGCCGGCCAACTGCTCGTGTTCCAATCGGCCCCGCCCGAGAAAATGGCCCCGCTGCTGAAGGAGATCGGCGAAGCCTACTATCGCTGGCAGCCGAAGACGGGATCGGGCTCGAACAACATGGAAGAGGCCCTGGCCGCGTGGTTGAAAGACACCTGCGATGAGGCCGGTATCGGCAACAGCATCGAACTGGTGCATCCGGGCGAACGTTTCGACTCCACCCGCCACAGTTCCGCCCAGCCCGGCGTCGAGGTCGCACAAGTCCTCGGATGGATCGTCCTGCGAGATAACGGCAGGGTCTATACCAAGGCCACCGTGGTAGTAAGATAGCAAGAAGCATGAAGACCTTCCGTTGCAGCAATTGCGGATACCAGATTCAGCGACCCACGCAACCGTACAGTTGCCCCCAGTGCGGGCGGCAAGCGGTCGGACTGTTCAGGCCCGTGCGAGACGGCGGCCAACCGGCGCAACCGGGCATTCCGCCGGGGCGACCGGGTGTGCCCACGACTCAGCCGGGATATCCACCCGGGCAACCAGGCGTCGCCCCGCCGCCGCCGGGCTTCCCAACCGGCCAGCACGGCGTTCCACCGACACCGCCGACCTACCCGCCGGGCGCAC
>JAUWWA010000112.1 GCA_030617125.1 Pirellulales bacterium
CCGGCGGCTATCCGGACGTTACGCGGCGGCTATTGCGAAAAAGTTGAACCGATCTTCTTGCTGCAAACCACAATTCACTGACCACTGACCACTGACTACCTACTGACTACTGACCGCTGGCGACGGACAACCGGCAACTTCACCAGATTTCCAGTTCCTGCTCCAACTCGATGCCAAGCCGCTCGTCGACCTGGCCGCGGATCAACTCGATCAGGCGCAGCACGTCCTGGCTGGTGCATTCAGGCTCGGCGATGATGAAGTTGGCGTGGCGATCGCTGACCACCGCGCCGCCGATCCGCGTGCCCTTCAGCCCGGCCTCCTCGATCAGTTCGCCCGCGCCGGCGCCTCGCGGGTTCTTGAAGACGCATCCGGCGCATTGGTGTCCCATCGGCTGGGCGGCCTTCTTGACGATCCAATGCTTCTGCATGCGCCGGGCGAGTTCGGTGGCGTCGTCCTCGTCGAGTTCGAACCCGGCCTCGAGAATCGCCAATTCGTCGAGGTTGCTTTCGCGGTAGGAGAAGTCGAGTTCGTCGCGTTCGCGCCGGTAGACTTCGCCGGTTGGGGAGATGACCGTTGCGTGCGTGACCCACTGGCCGATGTCAGTGCCGTGGACGCCGGCGTTTCCGACCAATCCGCCGCCGATGGTTCCGGGAATGCCGATCAGCGCTTCCAGTCCGGCGAGTCCCCGGTGGACGGCCGTCGTAATGGCGTGTCCCATCGCGGCGCCGCCACCGACTGCCAGCGAGCAACCGTCGACGTCGATTTTGGTGAAGGCCGCGCCGGAGAGGCGAATGACCACGCCCGGTACACCCTCGTCGCGCACCAGGATATTCGACCCGCGGCCGAGCAGCCGCATGGGGAGCTGTTCCTCGTGGCAGCGGCGGATGATCGCGATCAGTTGGTCAACGTCCTCCGGCTCGGCGAAGTATTCGGCCGGACCGCCCAACTGAAACCACGTGTGCATCGCCAGCGGTTCATCCCGCCGTACGATTTTCTCGAAACCTTTCAACGCTGTCGATGAAGCCATCTGCAATCCTTCCTATGTCGCCGGCGCCCATGGTGACCAGTACGTCGCCCGGGGCCAGCGAGTTTTCCAGCAGCCGGGCAATTGCTTCGGCGGCGTGCGGCTCGGGCGCTTCGGCGCCGCCGTGGCGGACCGCCCGGGCCAGATCGGCCGCCGTCACCTCTGCGGTTCTCGCCGGTCCCTCGCGGGCGCGGAATATCTCGGCGATCAACACATTGTCGGCATTTTGCAGCGCCTGGGCCGTTTCGTCCAGTAAGCGCTCCGTTCGCGACGCCTGGTGGGGCTGAAACACGCACCACACGCGGCGGCCGGGGAACATCCGGTGGACCGTCGCCAGCGCGGCGGCCACTTCGGTCGGGTGGTGGGCATAGTCGTCGATCACTGCGACGCCCCGGTGGACGCCCCGCAACTCCATTCGCCGGTGCAGACCCCGAAAATCGCGAAGCGCGCGGCTGATTACCCTCTCGATTTCTCGGCCCCGGCGCCTATCGCCTTGGCAGGCCAGATTCTCGCGGGCCAGCGCGGCGGCGGCCAAGGCGTTGACGACGTTGTGCCGTCCCGGCGCCTGGAGGCTCACGCCGCACACGTATCCCCCATGATGGTGGATTTCGAACGTGTATCGCCCCCGCCGGGAAGACAACCGCCGCGCAGACCAGTCGGCCTCGGCCGCAATGCCGAACGTCTCTACCCGGCATGGCAGTACCTCGGCAATCCGTCGGGTGACCGGGCAGTCGTGCCGCGCCAGCAGCAGGCCATCGGGAGGCAGCGACCGGGCGAACCGACGAAAAGCCTCCGCGAGCTGATCGGCCGAGTCGTAACAGTCGAAGTGGTCCGGCTCGATGCCCAGAATCACTGCATGCCGTGGCTGCAAGCGGAGGAAATTCGCCCGATACTCGCACGCCTCGACCAGCATCAGATCGCTGCTGCCGGCGCGTCCCCCCGAGGCTTGCCCCAGCGGCGCGGCGCCGCAGAGCACGGTCGGGTCGCGGCCGGCGGCGACGAGAATTGCGGCGGCCATGGCCGTGGTGGACGACTTGCCGTGGGTGCCGGCAACCGCTAAGGTATGCTTGCCGACGCCGAGCAGGGCAAGCATCTCGAAGTAGCTGCGCACCGGAATGCCGAGTTCGGCGGCGCGGCGTAGTTCGGGGTTATCGGCCGCGACGGCGTCGCTGTGGACGACCAGACCGGTCTCCGGTGGAAGATGCTCCCGGGCGTGGCCTTGGTGGATGCTAGCGCCGGCCTCGGCCAGAAAGGCGAGCGAATCGATCGTCAAGTCGGAGCCGCTGAGTTGCCATCCGCCGGCAAGCAGCACCTCGGCCAGCGCCCGCATCCCACTGCCGGCAACGCCGATCAGGTGCGCCCGACGTATTGCAGGGCGATTCATTGGCCTCAAGAAAGTTGGTTGTGCGTGTTGCTCAATGTCAGCCATGCGGCGGAAAACTCCATTTTTCATCACGGGGATCATATGCCAGGAGCCGAATCAGGTCAATGGAAGGATCGGGATGCGTGCTGGTTGCTTGCGTGGGCATGCTTGCCAGTAACCATTGGCGGGGCTATGATTGATAGTCCAATCAGGTGTGACGTCCATGATCGATGAAGCCACGATTGCCGATGCGGTGAATCTCCTGCTGGAGGCAGCTCCAGCAGGATCTGAGGTTATTCTGTTTGGCTCTCATGCGCGTGGCGATCCGGGTCCGGACAGTGACCTCGATTTTCTGGTGATCGAGCCGGAAGTGACGTCCAAGCACAACGAGATGGTGCGACTGCGGGACGTATTGCGGCCGCTGCGTGTTCCGGCGGACGTGTTGGTGACCAGCCGCAGCGTTTTTGAAGACTGGCGAGACACACCAAATAACGTGCTCTACGAGGCGTGGAAAGAAGGTCGCGTTTTCCATGAAGTGGGATGAGCAAGCCGCGAGACTGCGCTGCAAAGCTGCTGCCGATGAAGAGGCAATGAATATCTTGATGCGCGCGGGGGCGTCTGCCGACGAAGTTATCGGCTTCCATGCGCAGCAGGCTATCGAAAAGCTGTTTAAGGCCTTGCTAAGCCACCGCCGCGTTGCGTTCCGAAAAACGCACGACCTGACAGAGTTGATCGATCTGCTTGGTGCGAACGGAGTTTCTGTTTCACCGGAGATAGCAGAGGTCCGCCGGCTCGCCCCCTACGCGGCCGAGTTCCGGTACGAAGATATTCCCGTGGATTCGACGGAACCGTTCGACCGCAAATGGGCAGCAGAACGTGTCGAGAAAACCAGAGCCTGGGTCGACCAGCTTCTCAGCAAGGGTGGTGTCGACGACTGACCCGGTGTGGCCTCGCTACTCCGTCAACCCGCCAAATCGTCGATCTCTGGCCGCATAGTCGCGGATGGCCGCGTACAGTTGGGCTTCGTCGAACTCCGGCCAGCACAACTCGGTCACCCAAATCTCCGCGTAGCTGATCTGCCAGAGCAGAAAATTACTGATGCGCAGCTCGCCGGCGGTGCGGATCAGCAGGTCGGGCTCCGGCATACCGGCCGTGTAGAGATGCGACTCGATGGTCTGCTCGGTCACGTCGTCCGGGCGAATCGTGCCGGAGTGGACCTCCCGGGCAATGCTTCGGACCGCGTCGGCCAGTTCCGAACGACCGCCGTAGTTAATCGCCAGGCACAGCCGCAAACCGGTGTTGCCGGCGCTCATCTCAACCGTCTTGTCGAGCTCGCGCAACACCTCATCGGGAATCCCTTCGCGCCGGCCGATGACCGCTACTTGGATGTTCTGGTGCATGATCGTCGTTCGCTCTTCGATCATGTACTGCTCGAGCAGGTGCATCAGGAACTCGAGTTCGGCCGGTGGGCGTTTCCAGTTCTCGCTGGAAAGGCAATAGAGCGTAAGCTGTTCGATCCCGAGCCGGGCGCACTCTTCGGTGGTGCGCCGCACGCTGGCCACGCCGTGGCGGTGCCCTTCGATCCGCGGCAACCCCTGCTGCTCGGCCCAACGCCCGTTGCCGTCCATGATCACCGCGATGTGTCGCGGCATTTCTTCCCGCGGTACGTCGAGCGGATCGGTCGCTACGGTGTTGGATGGGCTAGACATGGCGGGTAGTGGATAGTGGGTAGTCTGGTTGAGCCGCTGCCGGTACGGCGGCGCTGGGTCGCGGCACGAACGTCCCGGGGTGAATACTACGACGGTGCAAACATCGTCTGCTCGCGATCCGGGCCGACCGAAACGACTTCAATCGGCCGGCCGACGAGTTCGCTGATGCGATCCAAATAGTCCTTGGCCCCGGTGGGCAAGTCCTCGATACGGCGGATATGTGTGATCTCCTCCCGCCAGCCCGGCATGATCTCATATACCGGAACCGCACGGCGAAGGTCGTCGACGTGGCTGGGAAAGTCGGTCGTCCGCTGGCCGTCGATCTCGTAGGCGGTGCAAATTTGCAGTTCCGGCAGCAGGCTCGGCACGTCCAGCAGCATGATCGCCAGCACGTCGACGCCGCTGAGCCGTGCGGTGTATCGCGCGGCGACCGCGTCGAACCAGCCGCATCGCCGCGGACGCTTGGTGACCGTGCCGTATTCGTTGCCGCGGTCGCGGATGTGTTGCCCAACGTCGTTGTCCTGTTCGGTGGGGAAGGGGCCTCCGCCGACGCGAGTGGCATAGGCCTTCAGGATGCCAATCACCTTAGTGACGAACCGTCCTGCCACACCGGAACCCGACGCCACGCCGACCCCGGAACTGTTGCTGCTGGTCACGAACGGGAAGGTGCCGTGGTCGACGTCGAGCAGCGCGCCCTGGGCGCCCTCAAAGAGAATGCTCCGGTCGGCGTCGACGGCATCGAGCAGGTAGGCGGTGGTGTCAGCCACGTGCGGCTTCAGCCGCTGGGCGTATTCGCGGTAGGTTTCGAAGATTTCGTCGGCGTCGAGCGGCATGGCGCTGCCGCCGAGCCCGGCGAGAATCTGGCTCTTCGCGCGGACGATCTGTTCGATCCGGTTTTGGAAGTTGTCGCGATACATGTCGCCAAGCCGAATGGCGAACGAGCGGCCGACCTTGTCGCGGTAGCACGGCCCGATTCCCCGCATCGTGGTGCCGATTGCCTCGCCGCTGGTGCACAGTTCGTTGAGCAGCCGATCCTCCTCGAAGTGCCAGGGGAAGATGACGTGGGCGCGGTCGCTGATTATGAGGTTCTCGGCGACCGGGACGCCACGGGCAGACAGGCCGTTGATTTCTTCGATCAACGTGGCGGGGTTGAGGACGACGCCGCCGGCCACCACGCACTGGACCTCCCGGCGGAAGATGCCGCTGGGGATCAGCGAGAGCTTGTAGGTTTCGCCCTGGGTGACGACCGTATGGCCGGCGTTCGCGCCGCCCTGATAGCGGACGACGATATCGTGCCGCCCGGCCAACAGGTCGACGATCTTCCCCTTGGCCTCATCGCCCCACTGCAACCCGATGACACACGTGCCAGGCACCGCGCCGGTCCTCTATGAACAAGGGTTTTCACACGCTCCGGACAACCTGCCAGAGATTTCCCAAACATACTAGTTTATCAAGAAGGGGTGCCGTGGGTCAAGAGAGCCATATCCCCGACCACCGGACCCATTCTCCCTTTTTCTGCGTTTACACCTGAGCCACAGAAAACGGGGGCCGGGAATTCGCCTTCGCCTTCGCAACGCCGGCGATGCGTTCCCGACCCCGTGTAGCGAAACAACGCTACGGTACCTGTACCAACGAAAAAAGTGGAGGTGCTACTCTTTCGCCTTCAAAGTGAGTCTTGGTGAAAACCATCGGCCGTGTGGCGAAAGAGTAGATAGGACAAGGAGACATGCCGCTTCTTCGCCTTTGCGGCGAGTTCGCAAGACGGACATTTCTCGCGTAGCGGAAAAGCAGCATGGCCCCTCTTCTCTATTTTCCGACCATCTTTATTTTACACTTTCCCCGCCCGATTGCAAAGCGCAAAAACAGCAATTCGCAACGCTTCCTGGAGCCCGCCCGCATTTCCTTCCTGGACTGCGCAGGTTAACATGGGCAAGTGAAAAGTGGGGACATGCTACTTTTTCCTCCTTGGAGGGCATCCAGCGGCGGACATTTCTCGCGCGGCAAGAAAGTAGCATGTCTCCTTCTTCCCGGGTATCATGGGGCTTTCCCTTGAGTCGAGCAAGATGAGAACGTTCATTGCGTATCTGGTTGCGGCCGCTTGTTTGGCGGCGGTGGTGTGGGCGGTTTCGTTCGGAACGCTGCCGCCGGCCGATTTCACCTTCTGCAATGGCGAGGAGATCAAGACGGTCGATCCGGCGTTGGTCACCGGCCAGCCGGCAGGGCGGATCATCGACGCGCTGTTCGAGGGGCTCACCCGATTGAACCCCAAAACGCTCCAAGCGGAGCCCGGCGTGGCCGAGTCGTGGGACATTTCCGACGACAAGCTGACCTACACGTTC
>JAUWWA010000328.1 GCA_030617125.1 Pirellulales bacterium
CTCGGGGTAGTTCTTCAGTGCGGCCTTGGCCATTTTTTGCATGAGGATGGTCTTTCCGGCCCGCGGCGGACTAACGATCAGCCCGCGCTGCCCGAATCCGATCGGCACGATCAGGTCGACCACCCGCATCTCGATCTCGTCGGCAGTGGTCTCCATGACGACACGTCGATCGGGATGCAAGGGGGTGAGGTCGTCGAAGAAGACCTTATTCGCCAGCATGTTGGGGTCCTGGTAGTTGATGGCCTCAACGCGCAGCAGGGCGAAGTAGCGTTCGTTTTCCTTCGGCGGTCGGATTTGCCCCGAAACCGTCGATCCCGTCTTCAACCCGAAGCGGCGGATCTGGCTGGGCGAAACGTAGATGTCGTCCGGGCAGGAAAGGTAGTGGTAATCGGGGCTGCGAAGGAAGCCGAAGCCGTCGGGCAGTACCTCCAGCGTCCCCTCGCCGTACATCAAGCCGTTGAGCTTCACTCGCTCTTTCAAAATCCTGAAGACCAGATCGTGCTTCTTGATGCCGGCGTAGTCGCTGAGGTTTTCCTTTCGGGCCTCCTCGATCAGCTCGCTCATCGACATGCGTTGCAGTTGGGCGACGTGGGTATCGCCCGACTGCTTGATCTGCTCGTAACGGTCCTGGATTTCGTCGCGGATCGCGGCGGCTTCGCCGACGATTTCCTCGGCCAGCGAGAGGGGTTCCTCCTTCTCGTAGTCTTCGGCCGTGGCGGCCGATTCCTTGGCTTCGGCGAGCGATTGCTTTTCGCCGGGGTCGTCGCCCGGCCCCCCGGGCTTGGTGGTTGCCATGATCGTGATCCTCCTGAATAGGGTCAATTACCGACACGCGGAAGGCGCCGGCGGTGGGTTGGGTAGTTGTTTCTTCCGGTGAGGAAGCAATGGGGCTGCGGGAAAAGCGAATTGTTCGCGATCAACTTCCGTATGTTAGGCGAGGATTTTTTTGATGTGTCTCGCCAGATGTCCATCAATTTCTCGATGTCTCGGGACAGGTTGCTTCTTGCCGGTACGCGGATTCATATAGATGTCGTGATTCGCGCCGGATCGCACGAATACGCAACCGTCTCTTGTGATCTGGCGGATGAGATCTTCTCTCTTCATAGGGCGATGGTTTTCATCAGGTGTTCTTCGGGCACATCGTCCATGGCCATCAGGAGATAGGCTTCTTTGATGTTCGCTTCCAACTCTTCAAGAGTTTCCCCTTGACTCATGATCTCCGGATGATCGAGAAGTTTTCCCACCCAGAATTTGTCACCCTTCCAATAAATCATGTTCATGCTTGTGGACATGTTAGTTCTCCCTGTGTGTGATATGCCACTTGGTTTTATGCGACTGAACCTGTCCGCAGCTCCTGCTCCGGCGTGTTGGGAAAGCCGTTTCACGCAATCGACAAGGTATCGACGAACCGGGGTCGGGCCGGCGGTTAGGCGGGAAGGAAATCAGCCGAAACGCGAGTGCCAATAGTGCTCGATTTGAGCACGGGTTTGCTCCGGAGAACCGGAGTTATCTATTATCACATCGGCGCGCCCGCGCTTTCGGTCCAGCGATTCCTGGACGGCCTCACGAGCCCAAAAATCCTCCTTGCCCCACCCGCGGGCGGCGGCCCTCGCCAGCCGTACATCCACCGGCGCGTCGACAAACACTAACTCCTCACATAGTCTATCCCAGCCGGATTCCAAAAGCAACGGTGCATCCAACACCGCCGCCGCAATGCCCGAGGCCACCATCGCTTCGGACTGCCGCTTTAGCCGTCGATCAATCTCCGGATGGGTCAGTTGCTCCAAGTAGGTTCGTTCCCGTGGCCCCTCGGGCGGAGCGGCGAACACGATTCGCCCCAACGCGGCACGATCGATCCGGCCATCGCCGCCGAATATCTCCTTTCCCCAACGTTCCTTGGCGGCTGCCTCGATTCGCGGCAGCCGCAACACCTCATGTCCGGCACGATCGGCGTCAAGCAACCCGGCGCCCTGTTGGACCAGCAACCGGGCAACCAGACTCTTGCCGCTCGCCACACCTCCCAGTAAGCCGATCACTTGCATGGCTTTCTTGGGGGCTAGGGGCTGGGGGCTAGGGACTAGAGTTCCAAGAAGCAATCGTGTCAATCAAATCTCCTGTGCTGAATCTCCAACCTACTTCCTCCCGACTCTCGATCCCCAAACCCCGATTCCCCAATCCCTACCCCCCAATCGCCTTCGCATCAGCCCAGTTTGGGCCGGCCTTGACATCCACCCTCAAAGGCACTTCCAGGCTTCCGGCGCCGATCATCTCCTCCGTGACGAGTTCGGCCAATTCGCTGAGTTGATCGCGGGAAACTTCGAAGATCAACTCGTCGTGGATTTGCAGCAACATTCTTGCCGATAGGTTCTCTCGCCGGAGCCGGCGGTGAATCGCGATCATGGCGATCTTGATCAAATCCGCCGCGGAACCCTGGATGACGGTATTGACGGCGGTCCGCTCGGCGAGATTCCGTCCGCGGCCGGCGCCGTCGCGAACTCCGCTTATCGCACGACGCCGGCCAAGGATGGTCTTAACATACCCTTTTTTGCGGCATTCGGCCAGTACCGCGCCGAGGAATTCTTCGATTCCGGGGTATCTGGCGAAATAGCGGTCGATGAACTCCGCCGCGTCGTCCTGGCCGATTCCCAGCGACCGGGCCAGCCCGAAGGCGCTCTGCCCGTAGATTACCCCAAAATTTACCGCTTTCGCCTTGCGGCGCATTTCGGGCGTCACCTCGCTCAGGGGGCAATCATATACCTCGCTGGCGACGCGCGCGTGGATGTCTTCGTCCCGGGCAAACGCCTCGCACAGACGCTCGTCGCGCGAGAAATGGGCCAGCACGCGCAGCTCGATCTGGGAGTAGTCGGCGGCCAAGAGGAGCCAGCCGCGCGGGCCGGGCACGAAGGCCGAGCGGATTTCCCGTCCCGCCTCCGTCCGCACTGGGATGTTCTGGAGGTTCGGATCGCTGCTCGTAAGCCGCCCGGTCGCCGCCACCACTTGGTTGAACGACGCATGAACACGGCCCGTGGCCGGGTGGACCATCTGCGGCAAGGCGTCGACGTAGGTGCTCTTGAGCTTGGCGTATTGCCGGTATTCGATGATTTTCGCCGGCAGCGGATGGACCTGGGCCAGATCCTCCAACACTTCGGCGTCGGTGCTCGGCCCGGTCTTCGTCTTCTTGCCGACCGGCAACCCCAGTTCGGCAAACAGCACGTGGCGAAGCTGCTTGGGCGAAGCGATATTGAACTCGTGGCCGGCCAACTCGTAAATCTCCCGCTCGATTGTCTCGATACGATCGCCGTAGCGGCGGCTCAATTCGGCCAGCCGCTCGACGTCGACCTTGATGCCGCTGGACTCCAACTCGACCAACACGTCGATCAGCGGCAATTCCAGGTCGGTGAAGAGGCTTTCCAACTCCGTTTCCGCCAGGCGCTGCGCAAGGATCGGCCGAAGCCGCAACGGCACGAGGGCGTCCTCGCCGGCGTAGTCGGCTACTTGGCGGACCGGCGCCTCGTCTATCCGCTTCTGGCTC
>JAUWWA010000219.1 GCA_030617125.1 Pirellulales bacterium
AGCTTCTACCGCACGACAGGGGCAAAGCTGGCGGCGGTCCCCGCGCAGCATCGCTGGATCCAATACAAGGCGAGTCTGATCAGCCCCAATTCGGCGAACACGCCCGTGCTGCGCTCGGTGTCGATCGACGTTGACTAGGTGCGTCACGGCCGCCGGGTCAAACGCGGTGGCGGGCGTGTGCGGGGGCACTCCAGCCTGCGTAAGCGTAACGACCACCCGAACCGACGCGGTGATAGGCCGTGTCGTCGGCGAAGCCCCACACCGTCTGCCCGGCCCCGCCGGTGGTAGCGGGAACTCCCACGTCGGAACAACTCCTCTTTCCGTCACCACCGGTTGGGTGCGGAGCCAAATGCCCGTCTAAAGAGGGCATCTTCTTGCGTAGTCTTCCCTGTCTAACTATTATGAAGACTCACGCTCTTTCCCCCTTCTTTCCCAAGATCGCCACCTTCTCACGATTTAGCCCGATCTCCTGAGGGCAAATCGAAATCGGCGTCGGTGCCTTCTGACCCAAGGGACCAGTCCATGCCTTTCACACAACCTGACAAGAGTCGCCACAACCGCCACTGGTTGTTTGGCGGGGCCAAGGCCAACCATTCTGCTCGCAAACGTCACCGTTGCCTGGCGTTCCAGCAGTTGGAGCACCGCCAAATGCTCTCGGTAGGCGGTTTGTTGGATCCCGCTACGTTCGTGCCGCTTGATCCATTGGGGGCCAACGGCGGCACGGGCGAGAAACCACAGTCGAAGGTATGGCAATATGACGACGCCTGGTGGAGCGTGCTGCCTGACGGCTCGGGAACCTGGCTATGGCGACTCGACGACGTCGCCTGGAATCCCGTCTTGCAACTCTCGCCGCAGAGCGGCGTTAATGCCGACGTCAAGCCGATCGGTGACTTGGCGCATATTTTGCTGTACGATGGCACGACTTCGCAACTCGTTTCCGTCGAGCACGTGCCGGGCAGCCCAGGCGGCTACGCTTTCTGGTCCCTGCGACCGGATCTGGTGGATGTGGCCTTAAGCAGTGGTGTGGAAACCGCCACGATCGACATCGATTCCAGCGGCCGGCTCTGGCTGGCGTCCGATGCCAAGAACACCGTCGAGGTGCGCTACAGCGACTACCCCTACGTATCGTTTAGCCAGCCTAGTACGATTGCCTTCGGCATCAGCTCCGACGACATTTCTGTGATTACCGCGCTGCCCGACGACACGATCGGGGTCCTCTGGTCGGACCAGAACGCGGAGCGATTCGGTTTCCGAATCCACCAGGACTTTGACGATCCGACCGCGTGGTCGGCGAACGAAGTGCCGGCATCGCAGTCGGCGTTAGACACGGGCGGCGGCATGGCCGACGACCACCTCAACCTGGCGGTTGCTTCCGACGGCACTGTGTACGCGGCGGTCAAGACGAGCTACGACTCGGGTGGCAAGCCGAAAATCGCCCTGTTGGTGCGACGGCCATCGGGCCAATGGGACCCTCTCTATAGCGTCGATACGAAGGGCACCCGACCCATCGTCATCTTAAACGAAGAGGCGCAGCGCCTGATCGTGGCCTACACGAAATCGGAGAGCGGCGGCGATATCCTCTTTAGGGAATCGCCGATGGATCAGATCTCCTTCGGACCCGTGCAGACGCTGATTTCCGCCAGTGTCAACAATGTTTCCAGCACCAAGCAAAACTTCACGAACGAACTGGTGGTAATCGCCGGCGGCAGCGGCAAAGTCCGGGGATCGCTTATTGTCGTGGACTCGGCCGTCGATCCGGGAACCGATCCGCCGAGTGATCCCCCGAGTGATCCGCCCGTCGCACCCATCACCGTTTCGCTGCAGGATGGAACGAACGGGTACGCCGGCACACGCGACACCAAGATCAAGAGCAAAAGCGCCAACACAAATTACGGAACAATCTCGGAACTGAAGGTCGACGGCAGCCCCGACGAGGCCGCGCTGATTCGCTGGGACCTCGGCTCCATTTCCCTCGACGCCCAAATCCAGTCGGTGTCGATCACCGTCGACGTTGTCAATACGTCGCCCCACAGCTATGAAATCTACGAACTGAAACGCGACTGGTCGGAATCCACGGCCACTTGGAACCAGTCGGCTGCCGCAGCCGCGTGGCAAAGCGCCGGCGCGCAAGGCGCCGCCGACCGCGGCTCGACGGTGCTGGGGACGATCATCGCTTCTTCCTCGGGCAAGGCGACCATCGATCTCAACGCGGCCGCAGTGGCGGTCGTGCAGGCATGGGTCGACAACCCCGACTCCAATTACGGGCTGATCTTCCAGGACTACGTGAATGCCAGCAACGGGCTGAGCTTCAGTTCTCACGAAGATTCCAGCGCCGCCAGTCGGCCGCAACTGACCGTGACCTACGTGGCGGGCGATCCTCCCGCCGATCCTCCTGCCGATCCAACGCCCGACCCGGATCCTGCGGCGAATCAGGCGCCCCAGGTGGATGCCGGCGCGGACCAACAGATCGAAACGCCCTCGGCCGCACAGCTTGCCGGCACGGTCAACGACGACGGCCTGCCCGAGCAGCCGGGAATTGTTGTCGTCGGTTGGACGAAGCTCAGCGGGCCCGGGGAGGTGAGCGTTGCCGACGCCTCGGCGGCGCAGACCACCGCCACGTTCACGCAGGCCGGCACCTACGTGCTCCGCCTGACGGCCGACGACGGTGAACTGACCGCCAGCGACGAAATGACGATTACCGTCTCCGATCCGCCGAGTGATCCCCCGTCGACACCCGTCACCGTTTCGCTCCAGAATGGAACGAACGGGTACGCGGGCACACGCGACACCAAGATCAGGAGCAGAAGCGCCAACACGAACTACGGAACAACCTCGGAACTGAAGGTCGACGGCAGCCCCGACGAGGCCGCGCTGATTCGCTGGGACCTCGGCTCCATTCCCCTCGACGCCCAAATCCAGTCGGTGTCGATCACCGTCGACGTTGTCAATACGTCGCCCCACAGCTATGAAATCTACGAACTGAAACGCGACTGGTCGGAATCCGCGGCCACTTGGAACCAGTCGGCTGCCGCAGCCGCGTGGCAAGGCGCCGGCGCGCAAGGCGCCGCCGACCGTGGCTCGACGGTGCTGGGGACGATCGTCGCTTCTTCCTCGGGCAAGGCGACCATCGACCTCAACGCGGCCGGCGTGGCGGTCGTGCAGGCATGGGTCGAGAACCCCGACTCAAACTACGGGCTGATCTTCCAGGACTACGTTGATGCCAGCAACGGGCTGAGCTTCAGTTCTCGCGAAGACTCCAGCGCCGCCAGTCGGCCGCAACTGACCGTGACCTACGTGGCGGGCGATCCTCCCGCCGATCCAACGCCCGACCCGGACCCGACGCCCGACCCGCCCCAGCAGCTTGATGGGCTGATCGGGTCGTGGGACTTGGATGACGCGGGCGGGTCGACGACCGTCGATGCTTCAGGCCAGGGAAACGACGCAGCGGTGTTGGGCAACCCGCAGCAGATCGCCGGTCGCTCGGGCAACGCGATGCGGTTTGACGGCCAGGATGACATGGTCGTGGTGCCCGATAACCCCAGCCTCGACGTCAGCGACACGATCACCATGACCGCCTGGCTGCGACCGGAGGAATCCGGTACGCAATACGTGATCAAGAAGGCCCGGGGAACGTCGGTCGACGGGTATGAACTCTCGTTGAGCAGTTCCGGCAGGGTGTTCGTTCGCTTCAATCGTGCGTCGGCCGGCAACGATTATCGAATCGACTCCCAGACGTCCTATCCCACCAACGGGCAGACCTGGATCCACGTGGCGGCCACGTACGACGGCTCGACGATCAAGCTCTACATCAACGGCCAGTTGGAACGGTCGGCCAGCGCCAATTTCAAGATCGGCGTGAACGACGTTAATCTGGGGATCGGCGCCCAGGACGACGGCTATCGTCCGATGAAGGGCGGCATCGACGCCGTGCGGATCTACAACCGTGCCCTGTCAGCCGAGGAAATCAGTGCCTTGGCCGGCGTGTAAAGAACTCGCACGGTACGCGAATCGGAACATCTTGCTGAAAATCGTCGTAGGGACTAGGGGCTGGGGACTGGGGGCTAGGGAAAGCGTTTCACCAAACACCAGCCCCCAGTCCCTAGCCCCCAGCCCCTGTTTTCCCGCGTATATCACGTCTCCAATGTGCCAGCGTTTACAGTTTGAGTAAAGAACTACTCGAGTTTACGCCGCACGCGGGCCGCGGTGCTCCCACGACGGCGGGCCGGCCGCCTGCGATGCCGGATCGAACAGCCGCACGTCGCGCATCCCCTGCGGTGAGGCAACGGCGTCGGCCGCTGCGGGTTCAAACGACGGCATGGGCGACGGCCGAACCCTTGTGGCGCGGCGCGGCCGAATTATGGCCGTGAGAGTTGCTCGCACACTCCGATAGTAGTAACGCACCCGCTTCGGCAGCAGTCGTGGCGCGTGGGCAACGTAGTAGCCGAGTCGCTTGCCGTATTGCAGCCACGCCGGGTCGTTTAGCAGGCTGTGCAGGCGCAGGCCGACATACGGCGGCCCGCTTTTCTTGTAGTTCGCGGCGCCGCCATCGGGGAAAACGCCGTCGAAATCGGCCGGAGGGCCGACGATGTCGTAACTCTGCTCGAAGCTCGATGGCTTGCGGCGGTAACGGTGGAGGAACTCAAAGTCGATCAGCTTTAGCCCAT
>JAUWWA010000070.1 GCA_030617125.1 Pirellulales bacterium
CGCGAGCAGCCCGGGCAACTTCGCCTCCCACAGGTCGCAAATCGCGACGGTTCGCTGTGGCGTCGCGCCGAGGTACTTCGCGGGGTCTTTCAGGACGGCGCGGTTTTCCGGGCTGAGGCGCTGGAGGTACTCGTCGAGGGTGCGGTCTTCCGCGATGATCTCCACCAGCGGCCGGGCGACGATCCTCGACTGCTTGGATAGGACTCTCGCCTTTTCGTGCGCGTCGGGGTGTCCGGCCAGGGAGAGCAGGATGTACAGGGGCTCGGCCGCGATGGCGTCCTTGCCGGCCTCGAGGGTTTCGCGCATGCGTGCGGCGTCCGGCTCGACGGCCTCGACGGCCTGGCCGATGCGGCGAACTCCGTAGGCGAATGCCGCCGTGAACTCGACGATGAACCGCCCCGACGCGGAATTCGTCAGGTCGTGCTGATGCTCCGAGATCTGGTCCATCAACACCGTGACCATGTACGGCATGTAGGCTTTCCAGAAGCTTTTGACGTTTTCGAAATCCTTGGGATTGACCTTGTGGGGCATCGTCGACGAGCCCACCACGGCCGTATCGGGATCGACTTCGATCTTCGCGCGGATTTCGTGAATTTCGCTGCGTTGCAGGTGGCGGAAGTCGTCGGCCAGGTTTGCGATGACGCCCCAACAGGAGCACAAGGCATAGGCGAAGTCGGCGAAGTATTCCGGCTGCCCGATCTGGCTGGAGAGTTCGGGCGGTTTCAGGCCGAGCTTGTTCATCAGCACAGCTTCGATACCCGCCGGATCGTCGGGGCAGTGGAGCGTGAGCGTGTTGTACCCGCCCACGGCGCCGGAGAACTGCCCGCGGAGATTCGCGGCGCTCTCGGCGATACGTTCGATTCGCTGGCCTAATCGCGACACGTAAAGCGCCACGGCGAAGCCGAAGGTGATGGGCACGGCGTGCTGGCCGTGGGTTCTGCCCATCTGCGGCGTGGCGGCGTGCTCGCGGGCCAGGGCGATCAGCTTCCGCTGCAACTCGACGAGGTCGGGAAGGATGACCCGGCGCGTGGTGTCCTTCAAACACAACGCCTTGGCCGTGTCGGTAATGTCGGTCGAGGTTGCGAAAAGGTGTACGTAGGGCCGCGCGGCCGGGCTGATCTTCGCCCGGATGCAGTTCACCAAGGCGCGGATGTTGTGCTGAATGCGTGCTTCTTCCTCGTAGACCTCTTCCGTCGAGACTGCGTCGCATGCGCGGGCGATTTCCTCCGCCGCCTCCTTCGAGCAAACGCCGATCTCCGCTAAAGTTGCAGCCAGAGCGGCTTCCACCATCGCCAGGTACTTCACCTGCGCGGCTTCGGACACGTAGGGCCGGAGCCTTTCGAAGAACTCGCGATCGGCCATGTAGTATCGGGCGTCAAACGGCGATGCGGCGTCAAAAATGTTCATGTATTTCCTCGTCCTGAGTATTGGCCGGCACGGCAGTAGCATAATCGAGATTCATCTCAATCGGCAAGGGGCTCGGGCGATTCTCGGGGGGTTCGTGGAGCAACTGCTCTTGAACGTGACGGCGTTTTCCGGTAAAAGCCCGCGGTCTACCTTTTCTGTCCGCCCCTTCAGCGTTTTCCCATCGATCCAATCCCACCCCGGGAGGCAGTTCCATGCGGCTGTCCCTTTGCCTATTAACGACCTGTGGCGTCCTGCTCGCGTCACCCGCCAGCGGGGAGCGAATCTTTCCCTACAAGGCCTTTATCTCCGCCGACGACGTGTACGTCCGCAGCGGGCCGGGCCAGAGCTACTATCCCACCGACAAGCTCAAGGCCGGACACAAGGTCGAGGTCTATCGACACGACCCGGGGGGGTGGTATGCCATTAAGCCGCCAAAGGACAGTTTCGCCTGGGTTTCCGGCCGGTACCTGACCGGCGGCGCGGACAACCTGGCGGTGGTCCACACCGAGCACGTGGCCGCCAGGGTCGGCAGCCGTTTCAGCGACATCCGCGAAGTCATCCAGGTCCGACTCCACAAGGGCGAGGTGGTCGAAGTGCTCGACGCGAAGAAGACCGGCAGCGGCGCGCGGCGGAAGACGTGGTACAAGATCGCACCGCCATCGGGCGAGTTCCGCTGGGTCTTCGGCAAGTACGTCGACCCCGACTACCCGGCCGACGGCGTACGCCAGACGCACGCCGCCGAAAACCACAACACCGAGAACCGCACGGCCGAAGCCGAACGGGCGCCGGCCGCGGCCAACGGTGATTTCCCCGTGGATCAGCATCAGGCTGAGCCCGCGGCGTTCGTCCGACAATCTGCCGATCTTCGAGAAACGCCCGACCCGGTCGAAGAACCAGCGGCGGCAGTGGCGTCGGACGACGAGCCGTTCGGGCCGCGCGCCCTCTCGCCGGAGCAGTATCAGGCGGAGTTGGAGGAGATCGACCTCGAATTGTCGACCATGGTGGTCGAGGAGCCGACGGTCTGGTCGTTCGACGAGTTGCGTCGTCGCGCCCGATCGCTGCAGGCGATTGCCGAGACCGCGGTTGAGCGGGGCCGCGCCCGGCTGTTAGTCGGCAAGATCACCCGATTTACCGACATCAAGCGTCGCCACGACGCCGTCGTGGCCGTGCGCAGCGAGACGGAGCGTTCGAACCGACGGTTGGCGAGTCTGAAGCGGCGGGCCGATCGCCCTGCCGGCGGTGAGTCGGAAACGGAGGACGATCGGTACGACGCGATGGGCCAGTTGAGCCGGGTCGTATCGCCGAAGCTAGGCGCTCCGCGCTATGCTCTGCTCGACGAGCAGGGCGACGTGCGCTGCTACGTCAGCCCGGCGCCGGGCGTGAAGTTGCGACACCATCTCGGTCGGCACGTCGGCGTGACCGGCACCCGCGGCTACATGCCCGAGCAACGCGCCCACCACGTCATGGTCTGGCACGTGAGCCTGCTGGAAGGGCGGACGCTTCGGTAGCGTGAATGGCGGCGGCGTGGTACGGTTGAGAAACTATGGTTTCTCGCGTGGGGTCATCCCGAAGTGTCGGGTGTGATGTCCGGTAGTTCGTACCCTTTTCGGCGCGGGCGCGACATGTAGCTAGTGGCGTTGGCCTCGGCGCAGTCGGGGAAGCGTTCCGTCTGCGGGTCCCACTTGAGCTTCTCGCCCACCCGGCCGACCTCGCGCACGATGTTGACCAGGTAGCACAACGTCGTGGAGCGCAAGGCGTATTCAATATCGGCGTTGCACCGTTTGCGGCTCTTGATGCACTCGATCCAGTTTTCGATGTGATACTGCGTTTCGGGTTTTTGGATCGGACCGGGATTCTCCGATGAATCGAGCAACTCCTTGGGGTTGCTGGCGATCTTGTTGCGGTTGATCTCGAGCTTGCCCTTCTCGCCGATGAAGATGGCACCGAGGCCCGGGCCCCAGTCGCCGTTCAGATGGAGCCGCAGCTCGGTCCCATTGGCGTACCACATGCGGATCTTCGCCCGTGGGCCCACCACGGGCTTGGCAAGCCGAATCAAGTACTCCTGCCGCGTGTTGTCGACCTCGTTCACCGTTTCGAACTTGCCACAGGACATCTCCTTTACTTCTTCTTCGAGCATGATCTCGACCGGCCCGGTCTCGTCGGTCCCCAGCGCCCGTTGGATCTGGTCGAAGGAGTGAGTTCCCCAACCGGTCACTCCGTAGCATTCCCCGCCGCCGTCGTAGGCCCACCACTTGTTCCAGCTATGATGCAGATCCGAATGGTAGGGGCGCAGTTCGGCCTGGTTGGTCCAAATGTCCCACCAGCCTTGGCGTCCGCCCTCGGGCAACGCCTCGGCAGACTTGCCCGGCCAACGGACCGGACCCACAAAGTTCGGCGCCAGAACCGTCTTGATCTTGCCGATCGCGCCGTTCTTGACCAGGTCGCTGGCCCAGTTGTTGATTGGCATCGAGCGTTGCTGAGTACCGACCTGCGTCACGCGCCCGTACTTGCGCGCCGCCTCAACCATGTGGCGGCCTTCGGCGATGGTTAGGCACATCGGCTTCTCGATGTAGACGTCCAAGCCCGCCTGCATCGCCTGCTCGGTGACCCACGACCGGGCGTGCGTGGTGGTCTCGATCATCACCCCGTCGAGCTTCTCCTTGTCAAGCATCTCATGGAGGTCGTCGTAGGCGGCCCAGCCCGCCTCCGGGCCGACCTCGCGCACGAACGTCTCGACCGCCGGCTTGAAGCAGTCGCATACGGCCGCAATTCGCATCTCGGCAATGCCCTTCGACTCGTCGACCATCGAGCGTGCCCGGCCGCCGCAGCCGATCACACCCACGTTCACCGTCTCGCTTGCGGGGGTCGCACCATCGAGTCCCAAAGCGCGCCCCGGCACCAAAATCGGCAGCGCTATCGCCGCCGCTGTCGTGGAAAGAAACTCGCGCCGATTGACTGATTCTGACATGATTCACTCCCTAAAAGACTTATATGGCGGTGATCATCTTCCCGAGATGACTTGAACACTTTGTTTCTATTTTCACTGGGACGGTCACGATTGTCAATGCTTTCCTGCTCATGCCACGCAGATCATAGGAATGAGGGGCGATTCCATAAGGCCTTATGTGCCAAGTAGTTACGACCAGTCGCTTCGATCTGAAGTTGCCTCGCGGCGTTTGGGCTGCTAGAGTTAAATGTTTTGGCGGCCCCATTTCAAGTTGCTCAAATGCGGCGCCGCTTCCCGGATGTCTGTCGGAACCCGTATGCCGGAGGGATACCATGAGTAGTGAATACGCGATACTGCAACTGGGTGATGAGAAAGTCGAACTGCCGATCCAAATAGGAACGGAAGGCAATCGGGTCATCGACATCGCAAAGTTGTACGGCGAGACGGGCTACATCACATTGGACGACGCCTTCGCCAACACCGGGGCCACCACCAGTGCAATCACGTACATCGACGGCGAGAAAGGCATCCTCCGCTATCGGGGCTACCCGATCGAGGAAATCGCCGAGCGCTGCGAGATCACCGAAACCGCCTACCTGCTGATCTACGGCGAGCTGCCCACGGCCGAGCAGTTGGAGACGTTTCGCACGAACATCCGCGCGCATAAGCTGCTGCACGAGGGAATGAAGACCATCTTCGCCGGCTTCCCCCCCGACGCCCACCCCATGGCGATCCTCTCCTCGGTGGTTGGGGCGCTGGCCATTTACTGTCCCGACTCGCTCGAACCGAGCGATCCGCAGCAGTGCGAGTTGGCGATTTTCCGCATGTTGGGCAAGATGTCCACCATTGCCGCCTTCAGCTTCAAGCAATCGATCGGTCGGCCGTTCATCTACCCGCAGAATAATCTGACCTATTGCCAGAACTTCCTGCGAATGATGTTCGCCGTGCCCAGCGAAGAGTACGAGATGGACCCGGACTTTGTCAGCGCGTTGAACCTGCTGTTGGTTCTCCATGCCGATCACGGGCAAAATTGCAGCACGTCGACGGTGCGCATGGTGGGCTCCAGCACAGTAAACCTGTTCTCCAGCGTCTCGGCCGGCATCTGCGCGCTGTGGGGGGCGTTTCACGGCGGGGCCAATGAAGCGTGCATCAACATGCTCGAAGGCATTCACGCCGACAACGACAATCTGGGCAAGCACATCGACCGCGCCAAGGACCCCAACGACAACTATCGCCTGATGGGATTCGGCCACCGTGTCTACAAGAACTACGACCCGAGGGCGACAATCATCAAGGAAACCTGCCACAAACTGCTCGAAAAAAACAATCTGAAAAACCCCATCTTCGAGATCGCGCTGGAACTCGAAGAAGTGGCCCTTTCCGATTCCTACTTCATCGAGCGCAAGCTCTACCCCAACGTCGATTTCTACTCGGGCATCATTTACAATCTCATGGGAATTCCGAAGCAGATGTTCACGGTAATATTTGCACTGGGGCGTCTGCCGGGCTGGATCGCGCACTGGCGCGAAATGCACCTCGCCCCCGGCGGCATGCGAATCCACCGCCCACGCCAACTCTACACCGGCTCGACGGAACGGAAGTTCGTGCCGTTGATCAAACGCTAGGGCCAATGGATTCGCTCGCTACAATCTACTACTCAATTTCCACAAGCGGGTCGACTTCGCCGGAACGGTTGAACCGGGCAACGAGCATCTCGGTCGAGAGGTTGTGGCCCAGGAGCGTTCGGTTGGCTTTGGGGGCGAGCGAGCGGTAGATCAGCCATTGACGGTGTTCACTCAGCGCCACGCGATAGCCCGCGGCCACCTCGGGCGGTTGGATCTGAAGCGACTCAGCGACGGTTAGCTGCCGCCAGGTGCACTTCTCACGATGACGACGACGATCGAGGTCGGCAAACAGCGGGGCGAACAGCCGCCCGCCCCCTTGTGACTGGCGGAGCTCCAATCCGTCGGAAGTATGGGCCAACTCGCCGATTCGCTTTTCGCCGCGCCACTCGGGCAAGGCCAGCGGCAGGACACGCGCGCGGCGCTTGGCGCCGACGAGCAGGCCCTCGCGCGATTCCTCGGCCGGCTCGAATGCAATGCCGCCACCTAGCGGCAAGCAACCGCGGTAGTCGACCTCTCCGCGCCCGTCGCCCAACACCGCGTCGGCCAGAAGTAGAAAGCGGTCCTGGCGGGCAAGAAGTATGGAACGCTGCAGGCGCACGTCACCGCTTAGCTCGATCTCCAACTCCAGGTAATCGACGTCCTCGTCGGAAATCCAGCAGACTTCATCCCAATCGGAAGCTGTCGTGAGCAATTTGCCGTCACAACGCACCTCGAACTGCCAGACGCCGCGGAACACAATGTCCTTGCCGCAGCTCAACTCGACGCGCATCGCCGGCTCGTCGTACAGCACGGTGAACTGCTCGGTGGGTCGCGCCCAGCGGCGGCGCAACACGGTCGTCGCGGCCCATTCGGAGTGATTGGCCGGCTCGGGCAGCGTGTGCTCTCCGACTGGCTTGCGATTGGATTTCCACGGTTTCGGCAGCACCAGCGCGGCGATCGCTTCGTCGTCCTCGTCGCCGCCGAAGTGCAAGGCCGCCTCAAACAACTCGACAGGCCACGCCGGAGACGCGCCGTCGGAGAAGACGTGCGAGCCGTCCGCACGGGTCAGCCGCAGGGCATGACGGACGAGCCACTCGTATTGGTTTTCGGCCGCCGTGCTGAAGCATCGGCTGGATTTCGAGCCGATCGCCCTGCACCGGGTCCAACAGGCCAACAGCGGGCGCAGCAGCGGGAGGTGCTTCGCGTGGAGGAGTCCTTCGCCGTCGAGCAAATCAACCGGCCCGGCCGACAAGGCGCGCCGCGCGGCCGATTGCAGCTTCCGACAAGCAACGATTTCGGGAAAGAGACAGGCCAGCGTCAGCGCCAACTCGCCGGCCAATAGTTGGTGCAGTAGCGGATTGTCTTCCAGAGGCCGATCGTCGGCCTCGGCGCCGCCGGCATGGGTGGCGGTGAGGACCAGATGATCGAGCAGCGCCCACCAGACCTCCCGCGAAAGAGCGGCAGCGAGCCGTGGCATGGCATGGCAGGTGGCCAGAGCGTCCAGCGCATCGTCCACGCTCGGCGCCCCGCCGGCCGCTTCGCCGAGCCAGTTGAGCAGGTCCTTTTCGATCGCCGGATCGCTCGGCGCTTGCCCGGCACGGGATCGGGTTTCCAGCAGGCGGCCGGCCCGCAGCAGCCAGTCGGGCGCCGGTGGTTCGGCCAATCCGTCTGGCAGTGCCCAGTCGAGCCCGCCGGCGGCGCCCGGCAGGCTGCTGCGGGCCGGCCGCCTGCTGGAAACCCGATCCCGTGCCGGGCAAGCGCCGAGCGATCCGGCGATCGAAAAGGAC
>JAUWWA010000296.1 GCA_030617125.1 Pirellulales bacterium
GGAGAAGATCGGTTCGCTGCCGATGTTCTTGAGCTTGAAGTTCTGCTCCCGACCGAATTGCCTGCGAAGTGCGACCTGCCAGGTTTCCAGCGACATGTCGTCCGGCTTCCGCAGCCGGGAGATTTTCTTCGCCTTGGGCTTCTTTTTCGCCCTGCCGTTGGTTTTGGTTCGAGGTGGCATGAGAGGTCCTCCTGACGACCGGTTCCTGTTGACGGATTGGTTCAATTTATCCCACGGCCGGAAAATCGCCAAGAGCGATTGCTGGAAAAGGGGCAAATACGGTGGCGGAGGACACGTTTAGCCGCCGCGTCCGCGCGGCGCCCTTTCCCGACGTGGACGCCGGAGCTACACTATCCACTATCCACTATCCACTATCAGCATGCACCAACCCGATCTCGACTGCTGGCACATGCAACGGGCGCTGCAACTGGCGGCCGAGGGACAGGGCTACGTCGAGCCAAATCCCATGGTCGGTTGCGTCGTCGCCCGCGGGGCCGAGATCATTGGCGAAGGATGGCATCGCCGGTTTGGCGGCGACCACGGCGAAATCGAGGCGCTGAAGCTCGCCGGCGATCGCGCCGCCGGCGCCACAATGTACGTTACGCTCGAGCCTTGCTGTCATCAAGGCAAGACCCCGCCGTGCACCCGGGCGATCATTGAAGCCGGGCTGCGCCGCGTCGCCGTGGCCATGCCCGATCCCTTCCCGCAAGTCGACGGCGGCGGCGCGGCCGAGCTGCAAGCTGCCGACATCGACGTCGACGTCGGATTGCTGGAGTCGGAAGCCCGGGCGCTCAATGCACCCTATCTAAAACTTGTCGGTGCCGAGCGGCCGTGGATCATCGGCAAATGGGCCATGACGCTCGACGGCAAAATCGCCACGCGCGCCCGGTCGAGCCGGTGGATTTCCGGCGAGGCCTCGCGGCGCGTCGTCCACGCCTTGCGCGGCCGGGTCGATGCGATCATGGTCGGCCGCGAGACGGCCGCGCGCGACGATCCGCTGCTCTGCGCCAGCCCGCCGGGACCACGCACCGCGCTGCGCGTGGTCCTCGACACGCACGCGTCACTTTCCTACGAAAGCCGCCTGGTTCGCACCGCAAGGGAAACGCCCGTGCTGGTCGCCATCGGCGACACGGTTACAGAATCGGGCCGCCGGCGTTTGACCGACGCCGGCTGCGAGGTATTCGTCTGCCGGGGCGACACGCCGGCGGCGCGGCTCGACGCGCTATTGGCCGAACTCGGGCGGCGGCGCTTGACCAACGTGCTGGTCGAAGGTGGCGGCCGGCTGCTGGGCAGCCTGTTCGACGCCGGACAGATCGACGAGGTGCACGTCTTCATCGCGCCGAAGCTCATCGGCGGCATCGAGGCGGTTAGCCCCATCGCCGGCCGCGGCATCGAGCAACTCGCCGACGCCCTCTCCCTCGACGGACCTGCCGTGGAGCAACTCGACACCGACATCTACGTTCACGGCCGAGTCGTCGCACTCAGGCAGCAGAAACCATGAAGCAGGATCTAACTCGCAACGGACTCACGCATTACGATTTCGATTGACTTCGTTTGACAGAGGCTATACGATGATCTTGGGGATGAGCTATGCGCAAGCCTAGCATCTATGTCGAAACCTCGGTTTGGTCACACGCCTTTGCGACCGATGCGCCCGATTTGCACAAGGCAACCCTGGAATTCTTCGAAGCGGCCCGAGAGGGCGCCTACGAACTGTTTGTCTCGGATATCGTGTTGGAGGAGATCTCACGGGCGCCGGATGAGTTGGCGTCGCGGCTTCGCGAACTCGTGGACGAGATTGGGCCTGTCCTGCTGGAATTCGACGAAGACACGGCCCGTTTGGCCGAAGAATTCATGCGACTTGGTGCCGTGCCGCCTTCGAAGGTGAACGATGCTCGACATGTCGCCACGGCGGTGGCAAACGAACTGGATACTCTTGTGAGTTGGAATTATCGGCATCTGGTGAACGTACGCCGCCGCGAGACGTTTCGTCAAATCAGCGTGATGAGCGGCTATTACAAACCGCTGCACATCGTCACACCACCGGAGGTGGAAGATGAAGGTGAGTAAGGCTCTCGAAGAAGTTTGGCGGTGGAAGGACGAGGTCGCGCGAGAGACGAAAGATATGACCGTCTCGCAGCAGATCGCGTATTTTCGACAGGCCGGCGATCGACTCGCCAAGAAGACCGGTCAACAACTGCATCTGTCACGCAGGAGAAAGGAGAAGAGGGCAGATCGGCTCTAGAGGCAAGTCTGTCACAGCAGAAGCGGATTGCATCCGGGGCTACGCCGCCACTCAACGCATGCGCACGGCAAGCGTGCCCATGGCGCCACGAGGAAGAGTCATGCTTGAGAGCATTGTGCGAGTGATTGCCGGCCTGTTTTTCGCGATCCTTTGTTGGTTGGTCTTCATTCCGGTCGGGTTTGTTCTTGCCACACCAGTTATCCTTCTTATCGTCCTTTGTAGATCCGAAGGATCGTTCAAGCAGAACCTGATGGACGAATACCGACGGCTATGGAACTTCTGGAAGAAATTTGGCATTTTCATGGTGCCCCCTTGGTAGGCTGAAGCTGTAGGTTATGCTTCAGCATAACACCGGTCGGCCGTTCATGCCCAATGCGCGTTATGCTGAAGCATAACCTACCAAGCTAGCCAGTCCATGAGCGGTTTCTTCCACTTCGCCAAACGCTTCACACTCGGGCACTTCGGCGCCGTGGCGCAGGTCGGTTAAGAGATCGCCGAGGAGTTCTTCTTCGAGCCAGTGGGCGAGCCAGTCGGCACGCTTCTTGGCGTAGCCGGACCGCAACCGGGTAAACAGCCGGGCGGCGGCCTGGCGGATCACCCGAGTACGATGCCAGTTCACTTCCACGTCGCTGTCGACGTCGGGCGCGTCGAGCAGCAACAGCCTCGGCGGCATTCGCTCGCCGGCGAAGGAATTGTAGTTTTCGACCATCGTTCTGGTTACACAAAACTACAGTTTTGTTCAAGGCCCATGTGCGACGAAAGCGTAGAACAGCTTCCCAATCCGTCTGGCTTTCGGCGTACGATGGATCTGCAGTCCATCTGAGTTGTGATGACGGAGCAACAATCCGTCCTACAACTCCGTTTACGTTTCGGTGACGGACTGAATACCTGTCTTTCGACCCGGTGGGCTAGGGCGCGGCCAGCAGCACCGCAACGGCCTGGCCGAAACGCGTGTGGTTGAGCACCAGCGCGGTGGGTTTGCTGATTTCCATGGGCCGTCCGTGGACGACATTCACGGGGCATTCGGGATCGGGATACTCGTAGTTGAGTGTCGGCGGCACGATCGCGTGTTGCAGCGCGAGGACACTGGCGGCCATCTCAGCGGCCCCGGCCCCGGCCCCGTGGTTGCCGAAAAGGCTCTTCGGTGCGGTCACCGGCACGTCGCCGAGCATGTCGTGAATGGCGGCCGCCTCCATCCGGTCGTCCGAGATAGTGCTGTTACCGTTGGCGCTGACGTACCCGATGTCGGCAGCGGTGAGCTGCGCGTTGTGCATAGTGCCGGCGATCGCCTGACGGATGGCGTTCCCTTGCAGCCATTGCCCGTTGCGGTTCGGCTCGAAGGCGCCGGCGAAGCCGAGAATGCTCGCGAGGATCGTGGCGCCGCGTGCTTCGGCGTGCGCACGGCTCTCCAGCACGAACGCGCCGGCGCCTTCGCCGCCAACCACCCCGTCGCGGCGGGCGTCGAAGGGGCGGCAGGCGGCGGCCGGGTCGTCGCCACGGTGCGAGGCGCCGTAGACTTCGTTGCGACCCCCAATCGACCGGTTGATCCGCGTGCCGACGCCGCCGGCGATGATCA
>JAUWWA010000124.1 GCA_030617125.1 Pirellulales bacterium
CCGCCGCCGACGCCGTATTGTTGATGGCGCAGTCGTGTGTCCTGGGACCGAGTCCCTGTAGCCACGTGGTCTGCCCCGATTGGCCACGTGAGGTCGTCCTGTACCGGCACGACGAGCAGCTATGCTGCCGCACGGCCGGGCGGTTCGAGGTCGACGGCCGCCGCTGCCTAGACCGCGGGCCAATCACCGAGAACTCGCACATCGAGGGAGATTGGTTTTCGATGAAGCTGGAGGAAATCTAGAGGACAGATGGCAGAGGACAGAGGACAAAGGACAGCAGGCAGAAGACAAAGGACAGCAGGCAGAGGACAGTTGAGGGGGTGGCAATTCATTGCCATCTTGAGCGTGATATGCGATAAAATAAGGTGAGCGGGCCGTACCCGCGCGATGTGGCGGAAACAGACCCATGCAAGAACAGGTGGCTGCCGTGGAAGCCGACAATCCCGACGCAACGCACTCAAGGCCAGGCGAGTCCGTCGATTCGATGCTCAACCCTGAGCGCGCCGGCGGCAAGTTCCGATACGACAGCGGATCGCGGCCGCTTGCCGGCTACACGATCAAGCGAGGCATCGGCCACGGCGGCTTTGGCGAAATCTACTACGCCACCAGCGACGGCGGCAAAGAGGTCGCGCTGAAACTCGTCTGCCGCAACCTCGACGTCGAACTGCGCGGCGTGCAGCACTGTCTGAATCTGAAGCACCCCAATCTCTTGGCGCTGTACGACATCCGTCGGGACAACCGCGACGACACCTGGGTTGTGATGGAATACGTCTCCGGCGCGTGCCTCCAAAACGCTCTTGCCGCCAAGCCCGACGGCATGCCGGCCGAGGAGGCCATGACCTGGTTCCATGGCATCGCCGCCGGCGTGGCCTACCTGCACGACCGCGGCATCGTTCACCGCGACTTGAAGCCCGGAAACGTCTTCTCCGACGAAGGCATCGTCAAGGTGGGAGACTATGGGCTTTCGAAGTTCATTTCCTGTAGCCAGCGAAGCGGACAGACCGAAAGCGTCGGCACCGTCCACTACATGGCCCCGGAGGTCGCCAACGGCCGCTACGGCAAGGAGATCGACATCTACGCCCTGGGCATCATGCTCTGTGAGATGCTCACCGGCCGGGTGCCGTTTGAGGGGGAAAGCGTCGGCGAGGTGCTGATGAAACACCTCACGGCCACGGCCGACTTATCCGCACTGGCCGAACCATATCGCGGCGTCGTCGCCCGGGCGCTGGAGAAGGACCCCGAACGGCGGTTCCGTTCGATCGCTGAGATGGTCGCCGCATTGCCAACCCCGGCACAGGCGCCGCCGGGCGCGGCTCGGCTGCCGTCGGGGATTCCCGCCCCCGCGGCCGCTCCCGGTGCTGACGCCGGCGTGGCGGCCGACGCCGGTGTTGCCGTTGCCGCCGCCGGGGTTTCTCCCGCGTCGGACGGCGTGGTCAAGGCCGTCGCAGTCGACGAGGAGCCGATCCTCCGGGCATTGCGTCACGTTTTGCGGGAGTTCCAAACCGCCTGGGCCCAGGCCAATCTGGCTACGCCGGTAAAGGTCGCCCTGCTGGTGGTCGGATTATTCGTACTATTAGCCAGTTCTCAGGTGCTGATTCCGCTGGCGATCATGGCGCTGGTTTTCTACGGCGTGTATCGGGTGGTGCGGATGCTGGTGCTCCCGCACCACGGCCCCGCCGAGGTGACGATCCGATCGAACGGTGCCGCAACGCCGCCGGGCGTGTCGGCCGAGGCATCGCCGAAAGCGGCCGCCCCGCCCCAATACGACCCAGCGTACACCCGAGCCCGGCCGGGCCGACGCTCGGAGCGTCGCCGCCACGCCTACGGGCACAGCCGCCACCGGCGCGATGAACAGGCCGCCGCGGCGCTGGTGCTTAAGCCGCCGCGCGTGCGGTTGACCGAGCTGGTCGGGTCGCTGCTGATCGGCTCGCTGGCCGTCGCGGCGATGTGCCTGGTGATGGTGCTGCTGGTGAGCTATCACGACGCCACGCCCCAGGCGGAGCAGTGTGCCTGGCTGTTTTTGATTAGCCTGGCCGCCACCTGGGCGGTGCTGATCGCGTCGAAGTTCTGGGAGGGCGTCCGTGGCGAGCAGGCGTTGAGGCGGTTCGTCATGATGCTGCTCGGGCTCGGCTTGGGGGCGGCGGCGTTCGGCGTCGCGACGCTCCTGATGGTCGATCTGCCGTATACGAAGAACTTCCCCGAGCCGTCGCACTACCAGTTGCCGGCCAGCTTCTACTGCGACGGAAAACTGCTGGCGATGGCCTACATGGCCTGTTTCGGCACGCTATTCTTGGTGCTGCGATGGTGGCGTCAGGCCGATCCGCTGCGCAGTTCGCGGCTGAGCGTCTGGTGGATGTTCGTCAGCGTGGCGACCGCCGGCGTGGTGGCCGCCGCGTGGCATTTCCCCCAGCCGTGGCTGCCGATGGTCGCCGCCACGACGTCCGTCTCCATCCAGTTGGCCAGCCCCTGGGTGCATCCGAGAAAACGACTTCCAGCGGAGAATACGTAGGAGTCAGTGGAGGCGTTTGTAGAAGACGGTGTTTCAAAGGCAAATCATCCGTCAGAGTAACTTCCACACGTAACAGGAGGACGCAATGATGCACCTGAGCATGCTAGCCTTGGCTGTACTGGTGTTGGCTGCACTGTTCGCGCTCGGCGTGCTGGTGGCAATTGTGGTGCTGCTGGCCAATCCGAAGACCCGAGCGGCCGGCACCGTCTTCTTGCTGCTTGTAGGAATGCTTGGGTTGGGTGTTGTCGGTGTCGGTGTGTTCGGGTTCGGTGTACGCCACAAGGTTGTTCGCGATGTTGGTCAGGCGACGGCCTTTCAAAGGGCTCACACGGCGGCCGAGATGGAAGGACTTGCAGGGCCCGCGGACGCCGTCGGCTCGCAGCAGCCGGTCGCATCGGACGCTCGCCCCAAGAAGGCCGAACGGGATGATGCAACTACCGAGCTAAAGGCGGCGGAAGCACCGGCCGTGGCCGAGCGGCCCGATTGGGTCGGGGCCGAAGCGCGACGCGTCGGCGACGCCTACCAAATGAGCATTGACGTGGGTCCCTGGGCGACGCGGCTCGAATGCGACGCCCATCTGCCCGAGGCCCTGCAAGAGGCGCTCGACAAGTACGTCACGATTTGCCTGGGTGACGAGGCGGCCGGCAAGGTGCGGCTCCCGCCGGACGAGCTTCGCAAAGCACTCATTAGGGAAGAATGGGAAGAGACGCGACAGTACACCGTCGGCCCGATGCGGCACCTTCACGTACTGCTTGCGTTCGACCCGAAGTTCAAGGATCATGTACAACAGCAGTGGCGGCGCGAGATTGTCGCCGGGCGGCTCTGGGGTGCCGGCGGCGCGGTGGCCGCGGTGCTCAGCGTGTTGCTCGTGTCGTTTGGATACCTGAAAATCACCGGGCAGAGTGTCCAAGAAGCAAAAGAGTAGCCCCAATGGCAAGTGCGGGTGACTATGTCGTCGGATGGGGGACGCTTGCGCTGATCAACGCGGGACTTGCCCAGGGCAAGAACCGCAGCGGGCTCGCCTGGTTCCTGCTCTCCTTGCTACTGGGTCCGATCGCCACGTTCATTCTGGTCGCGTTCTGCAGCAAGCCGGAATCACGCTTGATCGACGAACACAGACTGAACTCCTGATGCCCAGCCCCAGCCAGTCCGATAATCTGTTGATCCGCCGGATCCGCGAGGGTGAAGCGGACGCGTGGAACGAGTTGATCGCCCGGTTCGAGGGGCGATTGCTGGTCTACGTGGAGAGCCGCGTGCGGGACCGCGCGACCGCCGAGGATGTCGTCCAGGAGGCGTTTATCGGGTTTCTGACCAGTCTGCCGAACTACGATCGCCGCCGCCCGTTGGAGGGCTACCTGTTCTCCATCGCCGCCCACAAGCTGACCGACTTGTTGCGTCGGCAGCAGCGGCGGCCGACCATGCCGCTTCAACCGCCCGGAAGCGGCAGTAGCGGCTGGCAGGCGGACGGCAAGGCCCGGGCAGCCAGCAGCATTGCCCGCAGCAGCGAACGGCGCACTCTGGAACAGTCGGCCGTCGCCGCCGCGTGTGCCGAGCAGATCGACCATTGGCGCCGCCATGGGCAGTGGGAGAAGCTCAAGTGCGCCGAGTTGCTATTTGTCCGCGGCTGGCTCAACAAGGAGATCGCCGGGAAGCTGAAGATTTCCGAGCAGACGGTCGCCAACCACAAGCACGAGTTTCTCGCCAAGCTGTGCGCCGCCGTTCGCAAGCAAGGCCTGCCGGAGGAGATATTTCCAGAGTTGTACCAAGACAAATGAAGCAGCAGTTTCGATGGGTGAGACTTATGGCTGCGCCGCTACGCCAATCCGACCTTGAAGCGTACCTCGACGAGGCGTTGCCGGCGGCGGAGATGGCCCGCGTCGAGAAGGCTCTGCGCAAAGACCCTTCGCTCTTGCAGCAAGTCTCGGCGATCCACTCGCGGCGGAGCGCGGGCGTACACTCGCTTGGTGAGATTTGGCGAGAGGGGCGGCTCAGTTGTCCCTCGCGCGAGCAATTGGGCAGCTTCCTGCTCGGCGTGCTCGACGACGAGGCGGGCGACTACATTGCCTTTCACCTCGAAGTCGTCGGCTGCCGCTATTGCCTGGCGAACCTGGCCGATCTGCAAAATCAGCAGTCCGAGGGGCGTGAAGCCGCACAAACGCGCCGCCGCCGCTATTTCCAGTCCAGTGCCGGCTACCTCCGGTGAAAGAAGTAGGCGGGAGTGCTCACCGGGGACTGGCCGTGTCAGTTTCCCGCCTTCACGGTCACCGTACCGGCCATTCTCGGCGCCCACTCTTGAAGGTCGACATGGTCCTTAACGTGCGAGGGGACTCGCCACACGATGATCACCATGAAATCGCCCTCCCGGCGACTGTAGACCTCGATCGTGCCTTGCATGCGCCGCGGCTCGGCCTTGCCGTCCTTGTCGGTGTAGTAGAACTCCAACTCGCCAGCGGTCTGGCTTCTTTGCCATTTGGTCGCGCGTCCGTCGGGCGTCTTGCAGTGGATGTCTTCCCACTGGACGGCCGTTCCCGGAAACAAGTCCATAAGCCGGTTTCGTAGTGCGCGATTCGGATCGCGTGCTCCGGCGTGTGACATTTCGGTCACGGCCAGGTAGCAATAATACGCCACTTTGCCTTCGTCGCTGTCGGCAACAAACCCTTCGTACGTGAGTTTCAAGTCGGCCAGGTCGAGCGGCCATTTTGCGCGGCGAGCGTCTGGCGGAACTTCCTCGAAGAACTTCGGAATGCGGATCATCACCGGCGTGCCGGGGATTTCCATCGCTGCGTGCATCCGGCTCAACGGCGTCTCTTGGCCGATTTCCCGCACCCGGTCATCCAGCCGCTTCTTGTATTCGCCGGCGCCGCACCCCCAACACGCCGCCGCCAGCAGCAGCGCCAAGGCGGCCGGTAGACATCGGTTTGCCAGAAGTCTGCTCATGGGGCTTCCTGATCTGCTAGTGTATCCGACGGCGATTCCCGAAAACAGTTAATTCTCGCACCACGACGGAGGCTTTGTCAAGGTGCGGCCGGACGTGCAGGATCAGTCAAAAATCAAATACCCAAACCCTTCAGGTCGCACCGACGCCGAGGCCGGCGTGCTCCACGACTGGAACCCGACGCCGGGCACCGTCCGCTGGATGCCGACCGCCCAAACGGCTCGCGAGCTTGGGTATCGGCCGGTGAGTTGATCCAGCGGGACGGCCGCTTCGGCGGTCCACTCACTTTCGGACTGCGCGGCGGCCACGAACCACGTGGGATTCCACGTCTTGTCGCCCCAGCAGTCTTCGGCAACCCAGCCGCGATGGTCGATCGAAAGCCGGTAGTACGTCGCGAAGTCGCGATCCAGGTCGATCAGCACGTCCACGCGATCATGTGCCGAGAGGTCCGGATCGCGAGGCCGGGGACCCGCGCCGGGCTCGTATTTCGCACCGGGTGCAAGACGACAGTGGACGGCGATGTACAAGAACTCCGCGTCGTAGGCCAGCATCACCTTGCCCGGCCAGCGGTCGTCGTCGCCTTGGGCGCTTTCAAGTGCCGCCGGCTTGGCGTGCTGCCAGACGGCGTCATCAAGACAGCCGTCCAATCGCGGTTTCGACGCGCTGCGCGCACACTGCACGACGGGCTTCGGCGGCAG
>JAUWWA010000150.1 GCA_030617125.1 Pirellulales bacterium
CGACCGCCATCCTTCAGACGCTTCGCGCCTGTTGCACCGGAGACAAAGAGGCCGCCGCTCGCAACTGGGCCAAGGCGATCGGCCATGGGAACGGCTCGGATGGGGCGCCTTACGCCCAGGTGCTGGCGGCCTTGCACTGTGTGGAGCAGGTGGTTCGCTACCACGTTGTCAAGGCCGTCAACCGAAAGGATGTGTTGCTGCCCGCGCTGACCGAATTGAGCGACGCGATTGATTGCCTGCGGTGCTGCTGTACGGATACCGCTCCGGTCGAGACGGCGCTGGCCGAGTCGCAGGCGCGAAAGCACGCTATCCTGGAATCGTCGCTCGACCCGATCATTACGATCAACCATGAGGGCGTGATTACCGAGTTTAACCGTGCGGCGGAGCAGGTATTCGGGCACCGCCGCGAGGCAGTCTTGGGGACACAGCCTTCGGAGGTTTTGTTTCCGCCCAGCACGAGCGCCGGCGAGCAAGACCGGATCGACCGCTACCTCGACGTCGGCGAAGGTTCGATGCTCGGCAGGCGGATCGAGGTGACGGCGATTCGCTCGGACGGCGAGACCTTTCCCGCTGAAATGGCGATGACCATTAGCCAGGAGCAGGGCGCCCCGGTGCTGACGTTCTTCATCCGCGATATCAGTCGCCGGAAAAAAGCGGAGCAGCAGCAGGCTCGATACGCCGCTGCATTGGAGCGCTCGAACCGCGAGTTGCAGCAGTTCGCCTACGTCGCCTCGCACGATTTGCAGGAGCCGCTGCGCAAGATTCACATGTTTGGCCGGCAGTTGGAGGAGAAATGCGGCGACTCGCTCGACGAGACCGGGCGCGAGTGCATCACCCGAATGCAGAACGCCGCCGACCGCATGCAATCGCTCATCGAGGGGTTGCTCACGCTTTCGCGCATCACAACACGGGGTCAGGAGTTCGAGCCGGTCGACCTCACCAAGATCGCCGGCGAGGTGGTCTCGGACTTGGAAGTGCAGATCGAGCAGATGGGTGGTCGCGTCGAGGTGGGGAAACTGCCGACCATTCAGGCCGACCCGCTGCAGATGCGTCAACTGTTGCAGAACCTCATCGGCAATGCGCTGAAGTTTCGCCGCCTGGGCGTGACGCCGACCGTCAAGGTCGAAGGCCGTTTCGTTCGGGGGCGCGGGCATCGCCAGGCACGCGAGTCGGCCGTCAAGGAACGATGCCGAATCGTCGTGGCCGACAACGGCGTCGGGTTCGACGAGAAGTACCTCGACCGGATATTCGACGTGTTTCAGCGTTTGTATCCGCGTGACGCTTACGAGGGCACGGGGGTCGGGTTGGCGATCTGCCGGAAGATTTGCGAGCGTCACGGCGGGAGCATTTCCGCCCGAAGCGAACCCGGCCGCGGAACCACCTTCGAGGTGCTCCTACCCGTGACGCACTCCAAGAGGAAGAAACAGAAGTAACCGACGGCAAAAGCCGTCGCTTTCAAGCTGAACTGCGAAACGACATGGAAAACGAACGCATCAGAATCCTGCTGGTTGAAGATGATGCGGACGACGTCTGGGTGGTGCGGAATCTGCTGGGCGACCGCTGGGATGGGCCTTTCAGCCTTACGCACGTTGAACTCCTCTCCGCCGCCATCGAACGCCTAAGCGAAGAACCGTTCGACGTCGTCCTGCTCGACCTTTCTCTGCCCGATAGCACCGGCCTGGAAACCTTCTTTTTCATGTACGCGCGGGCCGGCAACGTGCCGATCGTCATTCTCTCCGGGTACGACGATGAGCAAACTGCCGTCAAAGCCGTTCAGGCCGGCGCACAAGACTACCTTGTCAAGGGGCAGGTCGACGACAACGCATTGATGCGATCGATCCGCTATGCCATCGAGCGCAACCGGCGCCGTCATGCCGAAAAGCAACTGCGCAGCACGACGGAGGAGTTTCGCGTCGCCGGAGAGATTCAACAGCGGTTGTATCCGGCTCAGGCGCCGCGGCTGGAAGGCTTTGACATGGCCGGTGCGTTGCACCCCGCCACGGCCACTGCCGGTGACTACTTCGACTATATCCCCATGCGCGACAACTGCGTTGCGATCGTCGTCGGCGATGTCAGCAGCCATGGCATGGGACCGGCTCTGCTGATGTCGGAAACCCGCGCGTGCCTACGCACGTTGGCGCAGACGTACGTGGACGTGGGCGACATACTTACGCACACCAATAAGGTTTTGGCCGCCGACACCGATGATTTTCACTTCGTCACACTGGCGATGGCCCGCCTCGATCCTCGCACGCGCTCGCTGATCTACGCCAACGCGGGCCAACGCGGTTTTCTGCTGCACGGCGGCGACGACGTCACGACGCTCGACAGCACAAGCCCTCCGCTGGGTGTTCAGGAAGACATGATCGTTCCGACAGGCCGGCCGCTAACTCTACTGCCCGGCGAGATCGTCACGTTCTTCACCGACGGCGTATACGAGGCGGAGTCGCCCGGCAAGGTTCGCTTCGGCGTCGAGCGGGCTCTCAACGTCATCCGCAGCGAGCGGAGGCAGTCCGCCGACACCATCGTCGACGCCCTCTGCCAGGAAATCGTCGGCTTCAGGCGGCATCAACCACAGCGCGACGATGTCACCGTCGTGATCGTTAAAGTGGAGGAGTAGACATGCACGACGAGCGAACGAGGCTATCCGTTAGCGGAGGCGCCGTGATACGGTTGATTGCCTTGGCGGCGTGGATCGGCGCCGTGGCGGCGGCGCTCGGGCAGACGCCCCGCTCCTCGTTGGGCGAAAGGTCCCGCGCAATCGGCGACGCGGCGATCGGCGCGGACGTCACAGCCTATAATCGTGGGGTCCGGGCCATGGCCTCCGGCGACATGGACGCGGCGATCGGCGCGTTCGATCAGGCGATTCAACTCAATCCGCGATTCGCGCTGGCGTACAGCGACCGCGGGCTTGCCTGGGCAATGAAAGACGATTTCATCAAGGCGATGCCCGACTTGAGCATGGCGATTCGATTGGACCCTCAGAGCACGTCGGCCCGTTTCCAACGCGGCTTCGCTTACTACCAGCAGGGCGAATTCGACAAGGCCGTTGCCGATTATGACGACGCGCTGCGGCTCGATCCAAACTACGCCGACGCGCTGCGCGACCGCGGCTTCGTCCACGCCATGCAAGGCCATCTGGATCGGGCCGTGACCGACTTGACCCGCGCGATCCGCTTGGCGCCGAAAGACGCCGACGCCTACGTGAGCCGTGCGTTCGCCTTTTCGCAGTGGGGGGACTTCGCCGCGGCGATTGCCGACTACAACGCGGCGTTGCGTCTGAACGGCGGCAGTGCCCAGGCATGGGCGGATCGCGGTTATGCCCGGGTCATGGCCGGCGACCTCGACGGGGCACTGGCCGACGTGAATCACGCACTCAAGCTCGCTCCCACCGACGCTGCCGCCTACTTCGTCCGTGGATTCGTGTACTTCAAGAAGGGCGATCCGGACAAGGCAATCGCCGAATACGACGAAGCGATCCGGCTCGAACCGGCTTACGCCGAAGTCTATCGCGAGCGGGGTCTCGCGCTGGCCCTACAAGACCAGTTCGACCGGGCTCTGGCCGATGCCAACGAGGCGATCAAGCTTGCGCCGACCGACTCCACCGCACGTCTGCGGCGCGGACAAGTCTATTGCCGAAAGGGTGAGCCGGACAAGGCGCTCGCCGACTATCACGAAGCACTCCGGCTGAATCCGAATCACGCTGAGGCGCATCTCCATCGGGCGCTGGCCTATTTCGACGCCGAGCAGATGGACAAAGCGCTGGCCGACTACAGACAACTGCTCCGGCTCGACGCACGAACCGCCGACGCCTATAAGCACTGGGCTCGGAGCGCGGGCTGCCGGGACGCCGCGAAAACGATCGATCGCCTGGAGGCCGCCCTGCTCAAAGCGAAGGACGACGCCATGATCCATTACCGGGAAGGCGTTGCGGCGCACAAGAGCGGTGATCTGGAACACGCTATCGAGAAGTACAGCCAAGTCATCGAGACGTACCCGAGGTTGGCCGGCGTCTACTACAACCGCGGCCTGGCGTACCGGATGCGCGGCGAACTCCGCGAAGCGATCGCCGATTACACTCAGGCGATCCGCTTGAAGCCGGACTTCGCCGAGGCCTATGCCAATCGCGGCTTTGCGTGCTACAAGTTGGGACAATTGGACCGGGCGCTGGCCGATTACGACAAGGTTCTCGAGATCGACCCCGACAATGCCGACGCCCGCAAGAGCCGGGAAGTAATCACCCGATTGCGAGGTAAGAAAACCTCTGGCCTGATACGGCGTTTACCTGTATACTCCTGATCAACAAGTCTATTGCTTTGGCAATTTGTCGGCATCTTTCTCTCGAAGACAACAACCCGTGGGTTCCAAACTCGTGAAAACGAAGTGTCGAGGCAAGGCGCCGCAGCGTCGCAACTCGAACGGCCCGGATTGGGCTACCGCACCTTTTGAAGAGTTGATGCAAGTGCGGCTGTGTGACCTGGGGTTGAAGCTCAAGAGCTCGTCATTGGAGAAGCACATCCAGCGGCTTCACGACGAGTTGCGGGCTCGGGGGATTCGGTTCCGTCCCCACTGTTGGCTCTCCGACGAATGGTTTTCGCACGACGGGGTGCCCGGCATCGCGATCCCGTTTTACGTCGCCCATCCGCGGCTAAAACAGTTGGAGCGGCAACAAATGTTCGAGGTGGAGGGCGGCACGACACAATGGTGCATGCGAATTCTGCGCCATGAAACGGGCCACGCGATCGACACCGCCTTCCGGCTCCACCGCCGCGGGCGATGGCGAGACATCTTCGGTCGATATTCACAACCGTACCCCGAATTCTATCAGCCCAAGCCGTATAGTAAACGCTACGTGCTGCACCTCGACTTGTGGTACGCACAGAGCCATCCGTCGGAGGATTTTGCCGAGACGTTCGCCGTGTGGTTGAAGCCGCGGTCTCCCTGGCGAACGCAATATCGCGGCTGGGCGGCAATGAAAAAACTGGAATACGTGGATCAGTTAATGCAGGAAATCCGCCACAGCCAGCCGGTCGTCAAAACGCGCCGGCACGTTGCGCCGCTTTGCAAGATCCGCAGAACCCTGGCTGAACACTACGTCGAAAAGCGCGCCCATTACGGTTGCGACCATCCAGACTTCTACGATCGTGACTTGCGTCGGCTGTTCTCCGAGTTGCCCGAGCACGCCGGAAACCTCCCCGCTGCGACCTTTCTGCGACGCGTTCGCACGGAGTTGCGCGGCGTGGTGGCGCACTGGACCGGCGAATACCAGTATACGATCGACCAGGTCCTCGCCGAGATGATCGAGCGATGCAGTGAACTCAAGCTGCGACTCCATCGGCCCGAGGACCTTACCAAGCGCGACGCCATGCTCATTCTGACCGTGCAAGTGATGAACTACCTTCACGGCGGCCGCCACCGGGTAGTAGTATGAGAAAACTCCGCGTACTAGTGTTGATGCACGAGGATCTCGTCCCGCCGGAAAGCCTCGAAGGCTACAGCGACAAGGAAATCCTCGAATGGAAGACGGAGTTCGACGTCGTACACACGCTCGGCGAGATGGGCCACGATGCGCTCCCGCTCGGGGTGCGCGACGACCTGGCCCCCATCCGAAAAGCC
>JAUWWA010000202.1 GCA_030617125.1 Pirellulales bacterium
CGACCGCCAGCGCAAAGACGGCTCGTGGATGTCGGCCTTCGGTGTCGAGTACGCGACGGCCATGTCGCTCGTTGTGCTGCAAATCCCGGAGAACCATCTACCGATTTTCCAGAGGTGAGTTGTCAGTGGATAGGGGATAGTGCTACCACGGTTTGCACAATGAATCATTTGCTACATACCATTTGCTGCTTTGTGATCTTGCTCGGCGTCGCCGCCGCCCTCGCGTTGGCGGAACCGCCGTCGGCCGTGCCGGTCGATGGCGAGGCGTTCGAAGCGAAGCTGGCGGCGGTCGATGCAAAATGGGATCTTTCATTCGATTCCAACGGAAAGGAGCGGTCCCTGTCGGCCGCCGACCTGGTCCGCTGGGGGAACCGCCCCGACGCCACGCGCGGACCGATCGTCGTCACCGCCGACGCCGGGCTGCTCGCGGTCGACGCCTTCACGGCCGACGGCGAATCGCTCAAAGCCGACCGGGAAACGCTCACGGCCGACTCCGCGCTGTTCGGTACGCTCACGCTGCCGCTGGAGTCGCTTCGCGGCATTGCGTTCGATCTGCCCGCCGGACGGATTCAACGCGAGCGGTTGCTGGATCGCGTCGCCCGGGCCGCCGGCGGATCGGACCGCGTCCTCCTGCACAACGGCGACGAGATCACCGCGCTGCTCTTGGGTCTCGACGGCGACGCCGTCAAGCTGAAAACCGACGCCGAGCCAATCCGCATCGAAATACGGCGCATCGCCGCACTCGTCCTCAATCCGGCGCTTAAACGGGAAACGCCGAAGGAGGGCCTTCGCTGCTGGGCCGGGTTCGACGATGGCAGCCTGCTGCTGGCCACGCGGTTGGAAATGAACCAGAAGCGGCTCAAAATCTCCACCACCGCCGGTCAAACGTGGTCGACCGCGCCGGAGCACCTCGTCTGGCTGATGCCGCTCGGCGGCCGGGCGACGTACCTTTCCGATCTCAAACCCGCCGAATATCGGCACGTGCCCTACCTGAACCTGCCATGGCCCTATCGGCGCGACCGCAGCGTGACCGCCGGGCGGCTGCGATGCGCCGGGCGGCTCTATCAAAAGGGCCTCGGCGTGCACAGCGCCGCGCGGCTGACGTACCGGCTGGAGAAACCCTACCGCCGTTTCCAGGCCGAGTTGGGCATCGACGATTCGACCGCCGGGCGCGGCAGCGTGCGGTTTCGCGTGTTCGTCGACCGCAAGGAAAAGTACCGCGGCGAAACGATCCGCGGCGGCCAGCCGCCCGTGCCCGTCTCGGTCGACATTACCGGCGCCAAGCGACTCGATTTGATCGTCGACTTCGCCGACCGCGCCGACGAGCTGGACCACGCCGATTGGCTCGGTGCGCGGGTTGTGCAATAATGTTAGCTACTGAACTGTGAAGCTGCTTCCATGGCAGTGGGGTCGACACAAGTGTATTGTGCCATTATAATGGAATTATGTTCGCTGGTTCGCTTCGACCCGACGCTGGCTAGGTTAGTTGAGGAGGTTAACTCGATGACCACACAAGTTGAGACTATTCTGCACTCCTTTGAACTCCTGCCGGACGCGGACAAACGAGAATTGGCATCCGAGATCGTGCGGCGCACTCTGAAATCCGATCAGCCTCCTTTGTCGGACGAAGACCTCACATCCATCGCGGAGGAATCCTTCTTGGCACTTGACCAAGAGGAGTCCGGCGATGCCTAATCCCGTTCGGGGCGAGGTGTGGTTGGTCGATCTGGGGATGGCAGCCAAGGTTCGCCCTTGTGTCGTGCTGAGTGTTCCGGCTGAGGATAGGGACGTGCGTTGGTGACGTTGGTGCCTCATACCACCAGTGTGCGAGGATCGGGTTACGAAGTCGCCGGTGCCGCCAGATTTCTGCGACCGGGTGCATTTGATGCCCAGAATCTCATCACGATTTCGCTGGTGAAGCTGTTGCGCAAGCTAGGCGACTTGCCCCCAGGTGAGTTGGCCAGGATCGAGAATGCCGCCCGCGCGTGGCTGGGGCTGTAACGTAGCAACGACCACGAATGGCTGTCATTGTGAACGTAAGCGGTCTACCCATTGATAACCTTTGTGTGTCAAGGGAAGCGAGTATCCGGATCGCACCGGCCCTTGTACGAGTTGGTTCTGAGCGAGTTCCTTAAGAGCGGCTGTCCATTTTGCGACCGATCTGGCGTCGTGTGGCGACGTAAAGTTGTGGTCGTTGGCTACGATTTCAGTGCCGCTGCTGGATCTCACATATGCTATGTCGCCATGCGGATCATCAGCGGCTTCGAGAAGCAACTTTTTCGCATCATCTGACAGGTCGATTTCCGCGGCGACCGTCGCGACTTCTTGTGAAAGTGTCCCAACAATCGCCGATCTTGATGGCAATGTAGCATTCACAAGCATGTCCAACTGATCTCGCAGCTTGCTCTTGAAGTCGTCTACATCCCTGAAAGAACAGTACAAGCCCTGCGTCTCCATTTCCCTCTTGAAGTCACGCAGTCTCCTGAGTTGATCTCTGTCATGGTCGGCCGGAAGGTCTTTGTTGGAAAAGAATAGCTTGACGTGTTCTGAACCGTTCAGTTTCGCAAACTCCTTGATTTCGTCAATTGTGCCCGAATCTTCGTTTGCTGTCGGCGTCCCTAGCCTGGACCAGAATATCGCTATCAGGAAATCGCAACGGTCCAACAATTGTTTGTTGATGATTTCTTGCGGATGCGCACCCAACGCCGATCGCGCGTGCGTCTCGATTCTGACGGGTTCGATTATTGCTGCTCTTGCCAGCGAGTTCGCGCCATTCCAGTGTGCTATCTCGTCTGCCGCCGCATCACGTTCTTCCTCAACGTCGCTCGGACTGGCGATGAACCCCCGGAAAATTAGCCCTTGTTGCATTGCTTGACCCCTCCAATTCAAAAGGATATTCTGTCCTCGGTAACGTGGCCACAAAACCCATCATTGCTTACCCTTCCTCCTCCGTGTTCTCCGTGCCTCCGTAGTGAACTCGTTCCTCTACGCCCCAAACTTCCCCAGCCGGCCGGCGTGGGCCAGGGCCAGCGGCATCAGCTCGACGGCCGAGAAGTGGCCCAACGCGCCGCCCAGCGCCGCGGTCTCGCCGAAGACCTCGCACGGGTCGCCGCGGCTGTCGTCGGCCACCAAGAGCGTCGGCACCGGGTGCCAACTGTGGCTGCGAAGCTTCGCCGGCGTGCTGTGGTCGCCGGTGACGATCAGCACGGTCGGGCGCAGCGCCTCGACGCGCGGCACGACGGCGTCAAACGCCTCGGTCATCGTCACTTTGGCGTCGAAATCGCCGTCCTCGCCGCGGCTGTCGGTGTACTTGAAGTGGACGAAGAAGAAGTCGTATTCGTTGAAGGCCTGCTCCAGCACGTCGATTTCTTCCTCCAGCGTGTTCGGCTCGCCGACGATCTCCATGCCGACAAGCTGAGCCAGCCCCTTGTACATCGGATAGACGGCGATCGCCGCCGCGCGCAGGCCGTAGACCTCTTCGTACGTCGGGACGTCGGGCTTGGCCGAGAAGCCCCGCATCGTCAGACCGTTCGCCTTGGGCTCGCCGGCCAGCAGCCCGCCGGCCTGCTCGAGAAACTGCTTGGCCACCTCGAGGGTCTTCCGGCTGTTGCTGTCGAGGGCGACCGGTTCGAGCGGCGGCGTGCCGGTACACTGCGGATCGGTGTCGGTCACGTTGCCGCCGAGCCCTCGGGCGCGAAAGACAACCACGAACCGGTGCTCCTTGACCGGTTCGACGAAGACCTCGACGCCGGAGATTTTCACCTGCCGAAGCTTCGCGGCCAGCGGGGCGGACTTCTCGGTCGGGATGCGTCCGGCGCGGCGGTCGGTGATGTTGCCCTTCGCGTCGAGCGTGCAGAAGTTGCAGCGGACGGCCACGTCGGCGTCGGTGAGCTTGAACCCGACGCCGGTCGCCTCCAGCGCGCCGCGGCCGATGAGATACTTCACCGGGTCGTAGCCGAACAGCCCCAGGTGCCCGGGCCCGCTGCCGGGCGTGACGCCGCGGGCGATCGGGTACATGCTCCCGCAGACGCCGCGCCGGGCCAAGGCATCGAGATGGGGGGTCTTGGCCGTTTCCAACTCGGTCGCCCCGCCCGGCTCCAACGGCAAGCCGCCCAGCCCGTCGGCCACGAGCATCACGATTTTTGAGTCGTTCGGGGTTTTCAGTCCGCGGACAAGCTCCTGGATATCCATGTTCGGGCTCCTGATTCTCACTGAAGCGGCAGTCAGAATCCTCCATTGGTAGCAAAAAACCCGGCGCGTGCAAGTGTCCCCCTTCTTCGCCGCGGGCATTTTGGATATAGTCCACAGTCTAGCCGGTCCGCCAAGGGAGTCGAACATGGCCAAGCTTACCGAACGACCCGAGTGGGACGACCTGCGGCGGCATCATGCCGAACTTGCCTCGGTTCATCTGCGCGAGCTGTTTCGCGACGATCCCCGCCGCGCGGCGGCGATGACCATCGAGGATTGCGGTCTGCTGCTGGACTACTCGAAGAACCGCGTCACCGCCGAGACGATGCGGAAGCTCGTCGCGGTGGCTGAAAGCGCCGGCCTGAAAGAAGCCATCGAGCGGATGTTCACCGGCGAGCGGATCAACGTAAGCGAGGATCGCGCCGTCTTGCACACGGCGCTGAGGAACCGCTCGGCCGAGCCCGTGTGGGTCGAGGATGACAGCGGCGCCAAGAAGGACGTTATGCCCGGCATCCGCGCCGTGCTGGAGCAGATGGCCGCCTTCGCGAACCGCCTTCGCGACGGCCGGTGGAAGGGCCATACCGGAAAGCCGATTCGCAACGTGGTGAACATCGGCATCGGCGGCTCGGACCTGGGCCCGGTGATGGCCTACGAGGCG
>JAUWWA010000400.1 GCA_030617125.1 Pirellulales bacterium
GCGAGAACCACTGCCTTAGCTGGGTGAACTCTTCATGCTGGAGTGATTGGATGGCTACCTTGATCTCTTCGACTCTTGTCATTTCTGTGCCCTTTCGCCTATGTCCGACTTGCCCGGCAGTTTGTCTCGGCTTGTCTCGGCCACAACAATAGCTACGCCAATTCTACCGATACCCAGAGCGGCTGTCAATCAAGGATATGTTCGGAATCCTCGCGGGAACAGCGTGACAAACGCTCCGCGTCGTCGAGCCTGGCCACCGTCGCGTCCCCGCACAGCAAGACTACTCGCGGCAGCGGGCGAGTAACTCAACAAACTTAGCCTTCAATTCCGGCCCGCCCAGCTCGGGATGCAACAACCTTTGCAGCGTGATGATCTTCGCCGCCTGTTGCTTGTTGCCCAGCCGATAGTGCAAAAGCGCAACGGTGTACTTCGCGCGGAACCATCGGGGGCTCTGCGGTGGCGATTTCTTCTCCAACTGGCGACTCTTCGCAAGCGCCTCCTCCAGCGAAGTGCGATCGGCGCACGTGAGCAGCAACCGGACGTACTCCTCTTGGATCGCGCCGTCGCGTGGATACTCCTTCGCCAGCGCCCGGTAGGCCGAGAGCGCCTCGTCGGTGCGCCCGGCGTCGGAGAGGGCCTTGGCGTGGAGCTTTTCGAGGCGGCGTTGTTCGGCGCCGTCCAACGGCCTGCGGCCGGCGCGCAACAGTTCGATCGTGCGAAGTTGCAGCGCGGCCAGTTCGGCGCGGACGTTCGCCCGGGCGCCGCTCGCCACGCGAGAAAGTCCTTCGAGCATCGCGAGCAACTGGCCGGGCTCGGCGGCGGAGATCTGCGCGAGCATCTCGCTTGCCTCGCGGCGCTTCCCCCGCCCAGCGAGCGAGAAAACCAGCATTGCTCGGGCCGACGACTTCCACGCCGGCGGTGCGTCGGTTGCGCCTTCGAGGGCGGCTCTGAGGACTTGCTCCGCCTGGGCGTAGCCGGCCGGCGTGTAGCTGAGCCGAAGCCGCGCCGCCTCCAACGCCGCGAACCGCTGCACCGGGCTCCAACGTTCCGGCAACCGGCCCTGCCGGTCGACCAGCAACGATTCCAACCACCCAGCCGCGTCGGAGGCGATCTGCTCGGTCGGCTCTCCGGTGGCCCGCAGTTCCATAAGCCACGCCTGGCGGCACCGCGCGGCCGCACGGACGGCATTCAGGTGCGTCGCGTCGCCGGGTGAGATCGCCCGGTAGGTGGCGATCGCACTGCGCCAGTCGCGCCGATGCTCGTAGAGCCGCCCTAACTGCAACCGAACCCGATTGGCGCTCGGCCCGCCGGGCCAAAGCCGCAGGTGCTCCGCAAGCAATGCGGCGTATTCGTCGAAGGGCCCCCGCGGCCGCTTGCCGGCGATTTGGCCGGCGTGGTAAATCGCCATCAGGTGGGCGGTCGACGCGCGGGCATCCTCGGGCATCGCCTTGGCGAGTTGCCGATATCGGGCCAAGGCCGCCTCGTGCCGCCCACGCTCGTGCTCGATCGCCGCCGCCGTGTAACCCAACTCGAAAGCCTTCGCGGCGTCGCCGTGCTTCACGGCCAGCGAGTGGGCGTTGTCGTAAAGCGCCAACGCATCGTCGAGCTTTCCGCTGCGAAAGGAGCTTTCGGCGATCCGCACAAGCGTGGCCAGGTCGCCGCCGCCCGGCGTCGCGCGAACGAATCGAGTCAACAACATGCCGGCACGCCGGGTCCAGTAGGGGCCGTGGAGCTGCTCGATCCGCTCGGCCGTGTCGGTCGCCTGGGCCTGCCACCGCGTGGCCTCGGCCTGCTCGCCGGCCTCGGCAGCCGCACGGCTCGCGGCCAGGCAGGTTTCCAACCAGGCATAGTCAAGCTCGGGCGACATCGTACCGCCGATCTGCCGTGGTTGCGAGCCGGTTGCGATCGCCTCGTCCAACCGGCCGCCGGCCAACGCCAGGCGGATCCGTTCCGCCCGGACGCGCAGCCGCAACGGCGGCGGCGGGTCCTGCTGGAGCACGGCGTCGAGCATGCGCTGTGCAGTGTCATGGTCGGCCAGGAGTCGGTGGCAGACGATCACGTCGATGCGGCTTTTCCAGGTGACCGGTTCGGCCGGATCGAGCCCGGCGAGCGGATGAAGCAGCTTGACCGCCTGGGTGAGTGCATTGGTCCGATCCGGGCTGTCGGCCGCGTAGCACTGGGCCTGGTTGCGATAGGCTCGGCCGAGTTCGTACGCGATGGTCTTCCGCAGTGCGGCAAGTTGGTGGGCCGCGAGCAAAGTCGGGTCGTGACGCGGCGAGAGGTTCTGGCGGCGCAACTGCTGCTCGACCTCCTCGCTGAGCTTGCGTAGTTCACCGACGGCGGTCCGAAGGTGCTCTCGGGCCTCGTCTAGTAGCGTCGCCGGCGCGGCCACCACTTCGGCTTCCTGACGCGCCAACTCACCCCGGGCCAAAAGCCCCAGCGCCCCTTGCAGCCGGACCAGCGGCAGCCGCGGGTCGTCGGGATACTGCTTGGCGAAATCGTCGATCGTTTGCTGGGCTTGCCGCCAAAGCGGCGGGCGCAGTTCCGCCGTCGAACTGACGGCTCGTTCCGCCAGCGATCGCGACAACTCGATCGTCAACTCGACCCGCCGCGCCTGCGACAGTTCCGGCCGCTCGAGTTGATCGTCGCAATACGACTCGGCTAGTTCGTACAGCCCCCGCTCGCGCAGCCCGGCCAGAAAACGCTGGTCGCTGGACCGATCATCGGCCGCGACCACCGACGGCGCCAGCGCCAGCAGCAGCACGAGCAACCCGTGCGATGATGAGCTTATGTTTGTCACGTGGTGTTCGCCAAAGAGGTCATTCCGCAAGTACCCCCGGCACCGCAGTGCCGGAGCGTTTGTTGATGATGATGCAATCCCAAATCCCAAATTCCAAATCCCCAATCCCCAATCCCCAATCCCCAGCCCCCAGTCCCTAGCCCC
>JAUWWA010000096.1 GCA_030617125.1 Pirellulales bacterium
CGGACGGGCAGACGGTTGAAATCGGCCGACCGGTTCGGCGCCGGCGGTTGAGATTCGAGGAGAATGTGGTATAGATAGGTTCTCGGCCAACACCCAATTTCAATGTGGAGGACTTGCCATGACTGAACCCAAACAGCGTCAATCGCGTGGGCGACATTCGCGACGCGGATTTCTCAAGTCCAGTGCGAAAATGGTCGGTGCGACGGTCGCTGGCGGTGTGGCGTTCAGCCGAACTGTCCATGCCGCCGGCGATGATACCCTGAAGATCGGACTGGTAGGCTGTGGGGGCCGAGGGACAGGCGCCGTGTCCAACGCCCTGACCGCCGACAAGAACACCATACTAACCGCTGTGGCCGACGCCTTCGCCGACCGGACGGAAAAAAGCGTTGAGCAGTTGAAGAAGAAGTTTCCGGACCGGGTCGCCGTGGACGCCGACCATCGCTTTGCGGGTTTCGACGCTTATGAGAAGGTGATCGCCAGCGGCGTGGACGTGGTGCTCCTGGCCACGCCGCCGCACTTCCGCCCCATGCACCTGAAGGCCTGCGTGGAAGCCGGCAAGCACGTGTTTGCCGAGAAACCGATGGCCGTCGACGCGCCCGGCGTACGGAGCGTGCTGGCGGCCTGTGAAAAGGCCAAGCAGCAAGGGCTCAGCATCGTGTCCGGCCTGGTGTTTCGACATGACGCCGCGGTGCGGGAAACGATGAAGCGGGTGCGCGGCGGGGCGATCGGCCGGATCGTGGCGCTCCAGGAAACCTACAACTGCGGCCCGCCCTGGTTCCGCAACCGCGACCGCCAGACGCAGTGGACCGAGATGGAGTACCAGATGCGCAACTGGTATCCGTTCACCTGGCTCTCGGGCGACCACAACGTCGAGCAGCACGTGCATAGCCTGGACAAAGCCGCCTGGGCCATGGGCGATGAACCGCCCCAAAGGGCCTGGGGCTCCGGGGGTCGCCAGGTCCGTTCCGAAATTACCTTTGGGCAGATTTTCGACCACCACTGCGTCGTCTACGAGTACGCCAACGGGGTGCGGCTCTATTCGCACTGCCGGCGTCAGGCCGGGTGCGATAACGATACCTCCGACATCTTCCTGGGCAGCAAAGGCATGTGCAACGTGATGAAGTACCGGATTGACGGGCCCGGCGCGTGGCGCTACCGCGGTCCCAAAGGCAACATGTTCGTGGCGGAGCATGAGGCCCTGTTCAGCTCGATCCGAAGCGCCCAGGCGCTGAACGACGGGCTGCACATGGCGCGGAGCACCATGCTGGCTATCCTGGGGCGCATGGTGACCTACACCGGTCGGGCAATCACATGGGACCGGGCAATGAACTCCGAGGAGGACCTCTCGCCGGCCCGCTATGCCTGGGATGCCGATCCGCCCGTGCTGCCCGACCAAAACGGCCAGTACCCCATTGCCGTTCCGTGGATAACGAAGTTTATTTGACGTCTATCCACTGGAAAGGGAAGCCATGTCAGAATCGCCGGTTCGTTTTGGCCTGATCGGTTTTGGGGCGTGGGGCAAGCACCACGCCGAAGCCATTGCAAAGACCCAAGGCGCGTGTCTGGCCGCAATCGCAGAGCATTCGGAAGAGTCGCAGGAGGTTGCCCGTGAGACTTATCCCGAGGCCGACGTGGTCGGTGATTATCGTGAACTCGTCGCGCGCGATGATTTAGACATCGTCGACGTCGTGCTGCCGAGCCACGTGCATCACGAGGTCGCCTCGGCGGTGCTCTCTTCGGGAAAGCACCTGCTGCTGGATAAGCCGATGTGCCTGTCGGTCGAGGATTGCGACGACCTGCTACGGCTTGCGAAGAAGAACGACAAGCTGCTGGCGATTGACCACGAGGATCGCCTTTCCTCGCTGTGGGGAAAGGTGAAAGCGATGGTGGACGACGGTTTCGTGGGCGAACCGCAGTACGTGCTGGTGGACCTGTCACGGAATCCGTATCGCTTGGGCGCCGACGGCTGGCGGTTCGATATCAAGCGCGTGGGCAACTGGATCCTGGAAGAGCCGATCCACTTCTTCGACCTGGCCCGATGGTATCTGAGTTCGGCCGGCCGGCCGGAGACGGTCTACGCTACGGCGAACTCCCGCCAGCCGAACCATCCGGAGTTGCAGGACAACTTCAGCGCCATCGTCCGGTTCACCGGCGGCGCGTATGCAGTGATCACCCAGACACTCAGCGCTTTCGAGCACCATCAAACGGTCAAGGTGACCGGCACCAAGGGGGCCTTGTGGGCGAGCTGGAGCGGCGCGATGGACCGCACGCGCCACCCGACCTCCTTCCTGAAGGCATTCGACGGGGAAAAACTTCGCGACGTGCCGATTACCAAGATCGCCGGCGAACTCTTCGAGTTGGAAGACCACATGGCGGCGCTGGTCGCTGTGATCCGCGACGGCGGCGAGTTGCCGTGCAGCGGCGAGGACGGGCGGTGGTCGGTCGCCATGTGCCTGGCCGCGCAGCAGTCGGTCGATGCGGGCCAACCGGTATCCATCCAGCAAACATTACCGTAGCGGAACCATCGCGTGTCTTGCAGTGTAACAGGCGGGCGAGTACATCATGGCTCAGACTGATAGTATCTCACCGAACGAGCAGCAGCCGGCAGGCTTTGCAGCGCGAGTCGGCTTCTTCGTGGTAAGGCGCAAACGTCCTGGCTTCGACCGGCAATGGGCAGCCCAGATCGAGCAGGCCGCCTGGGACGCACTCCGCCAGAGTGAATTTGAGGCTTTTCGCCCGCCCACCCGCGTGGTCGATGACGACTCCTTGCGGCACGCCCTGCGGGAATCCGGACAGGCCGGTTGCGACGTCCTGCTCGTGTTGCAACCGACGATGGGCGACGGGCGCCTGGCGCCGATTCTGGCACAGCTTTGGGACGAACCGTTGGTGCTTTGGGCCACGCCCGAACGGCCCGACGGCGACAAGGTCAGCTCGTGCTCGCTGGTCGGGACCCATGTGTTCGCCTCCATTTTCCGGAAACTCAACCGACGGTTCGAGATTGCCTATGGAGATCCGAACGAAGCGAAGACCCGTCATGAGTTGAAGCTCGCTTTACAGGTGAGTACGGCTGCCGGCAAGTTGCGCCGGGCGAAGATAGGGCTGGTGGGCCATCACGCGCCGGGTTTCGTCAACATGGACGCAGAACCCTTCACCATGAGCCGAGACCTTGGCGTTCAGTTGCACCACTTTGGCCTGGAAGAGTTCTACCAGTTGGTCGAGTCCCAAGACGAGGGCGTCGTCCGGGAAGACGTCCAGCGCGTTTGGGCCATGGGTCTGCCGTTCGAGGACGGCCTGGACAAGAACGATTTGACTCTCGGCAGCCGCTATTACCTCGCCCTACGGGCCTTGCTGACCGAGGAGCATCTGGACGGACTGGCCTTGCGCTGCTGGCCGGAGTTGCCCAACCGGTTCGGTCAGTGGCCGTATCTCGCCATGACGCGGCTGGCCGACGAAGGTCAGGTCGTGGCCCTGGAAGGGGACGTCGACGGAGCCGTGTCCTGCCTGATCGGCCGGCTGCTGGGCGCCGGGGTGGGCTCCATCAGCGATTGGCTGGAACACGACGAGCACACGATCACCCTCTGGCATCCCGGCCACGCGCCGCGGGCTATGTGCGAGCCGGGCACGCTTCGCCTTGGGCGGCATTTCAACGACGACAAGCCCATGGTGGTCAACGGCACGCTGAAGATCAACCAGCCCGTTACCCTGTTCCGTCTGTGGCCTTGCAACGGCATGTACCGCATGACTGCCTGGAATGGCCGGACGATCGCGCCGCAGCGCAACCTGTTAGGAACACACGGCCTGGTGGCCGTCGAGGACCGTAACGTGCACCAGTGTTTTGACACCCTCTGCCATGCAGGCATGCCCCATCACGTAACCCTCATGCTCGGTCACCATACCGACACCTTGAAACGACTGGCTCGACATCTGGGCCTCGCCTGGATAGTCGGCGCTTCGTTGCCCTCCGCATACAAATGAACTCTCCAATCACAGAAAGTCCCCCCGGCGATTTCGACCTGCAAGTCAACGGCTACCTCGGCGTCGACTTCAACGTTGACGCCCTGACCGCCGAGGCGCTGCGTCGGGCGTGCGAAGGCATTCGAGCGGACGGCGTCGGGCAATTCCTCGCCACGATCATCAGCGACGATCTCGACAGCATGACCCGGCGGCTGCATCGCCTTGCCGAGTTCTATCACCAGGACGAGACCATCCGGCGAACGATGGCGGGGATTCATATCGAAGGTCCGTTCCTCAATGAAACGGACGGCTATCTCGGCGCCCACCCTCGCCATGCCGTGCGACCGGCCGAAGTGGACGCCGCGCTGCAACTGCTCGATGCGGCCGACGGGCTGACTCGCCTCGTGACGCTGGCCCCGGAACGCGATCCCGGCCTCAAGGTGACACAACGCTTGATCGCCGAGGGCGTCACGGTCGCCGCCGGGCACTGCAATCCGACCAGCGACGAACTGGCTGCGGCCATCGACGCCGGGCTGTCCATGTTCACCCATCTGGGCAACGGCTGCCCGATGCACATGCACCGCCACGACAACATCATCCAACGGGCATTGGCGCTTGCCGACCGCTTGTGGCTCTGCTTCATCGCCGACGGCGTCCACGTACCGACGCCGGCGCTTGGAAACTATCTTCGCTGTGCCGGCCTTGAGCGCTCGATCGTCGTGACCGACGCCATGTCGGCCGCCGGCCTCGGGCCGGGGCGGTACACGTTGGGCGACTGGAGCATCCAGGTCGGCGAAGATCTGGTGGCCCGATCGCCCGACGGCTCGCACTTCCTCGGCTCGTGCTCGACCATGCAGAGAATGCGGGAGAACCTTCGCAAGGATGTCGGGTTGTCGCCGGAGGAGATTGAGCTACTCGCGTCGATCAACCCGCGCCGGGCGCTGCGGCCATTGTGACAACAACGTCTGTCCAGCGGGCGCGTCTTGCCCGCCACTTGGTTGCGGCCGAAGCCCGCGTCAGCCCGCATTGCGTGGACGATTGAACCGACAACGGTTTCAATCAAGGCTTTCCCGCTTTTCCTTTTCTCCCCGCACAAGATCCGAATCACGTGGAAATGCCCTTCAGTTCCACGAACGACTCGCGCAGCCGGTCGAACATGTTTTCGTATAGGCGAACGTAATTCCGGTAGCCCCGGTGGTTAGATTCATCGGGCTGGTACTCTTTCTCGCGCGTGGCGAGCTTCTTCGACTGCTCGCGCAGGTCGTCGTAAACGCCCACGCCGACCCCGGCCATCAGCGCATCGCCCAGAAGCGCGTAGTCGCACGTACCCAGCCGGACGTACGGCAAACCGGTCACGTCGCTCTTGATCTGGCTGAACAGATCGGAAGCGGCGCCGCCGCCGATCACGCGGACCTCGCTGGGGACTATGTCGGGGTAGTTCTCGCGCATGACCTTCAGCGCGTAGCCGTATTCGTAGGCGAAGCTTTCGAGCAATGCCCGGTAAAAGTGCTCCTTCTTGTGGTTCCAGGAATGGCCCATCCAGAGGCCGCGGATGTCCGGGTCGCTCGGGCAGCCGCGCCCACCGAGCGTCCCCAGGGCGAGCAGGCCTTCCGACCCCGGCGGCAGCGCGGCGGCTTTGCGGTCGAGGATCGCGTACGGCGAAACGCCCGCCTCCGCGGCTTCCTGCTGCTCTTCCGCGCCGAAGGTGTCCTTGAACCACTTGTGCGTGGCGCCCGAGCCCATCAGCACCATCGTTGGGTAGTATTGTCCGGCGACCGGCGAAGGGAAGGTTTCGAGCGTTCGGTATTTCGCGTCGGGCACGTAGCGGTCGACACACAAGCTAAGCGTGGCGAAGGTGGCCGACTCGTCGATCAAGGCGCCCGGCTCGACCATGCCGGCGCCGATGTATCCGGCGGGTTTGTCGCCCGCTCCGGCCACCAGTGGAATACCGCTTCGCAACCCGCACTGCTCGGCCGCACTTTGCGTCAACTGCCCGATCACGCCGCTCGAATCGACGATCCGCGGCAGTTTCTCCTGGCCGATGTCAAAAAGTCCACACAGTTCGTCGGACCATCGGTTGTTGGGGATGTCGACGAGGCCGGTCATGATGAGATAGGTCCGATCGACGAAGGCCTCCTCGGCCGAAAGACCGGCCATCTTGCCCGCGACGAATCCCGCAAGGAAAACGAACTTCCGGGCGCGCCGGTACATTTCCGGGAACTCGTTTTTCCACCAGAGGATTTTGGAGCCGAAATAGGACGCGTTGCTTCCGCTTTGGCGGAGAATCTGCTCGCGGGCCTGCTGGAGCATCCGGCCGGTGTACGGCATGTATCGGGAGTCGAAGGGGTTGGACCACTCGGTCACCGCCTCGAAGTCGGCGTCGACGCCCATGGCCCCGCCCATCTGGCCCGAGAAACCAATGCCGGCGACGGCCCGTGCGTCCACGCCGGAGTGGTCGACGGCCTCGCGAACCGCCTCGAGCGCGAGCCGGTAGAACTCGTCGCCCGACTGGAGGCAGACGCCCGGCTCGGGGCGCTGTTCGGGCGCCGATTTTTCGATCCGGCCGAGACACTCGCCGCCGGTATTGTACACCGCGGATTTGATCAAACTGGTGCCCAGGTCGATCCCGATCAGGTAGGATTCTTTCATGTTCGCCTCACTGGATTACACGCCGTAGATGATATCGTTGAACTTGTTGCAGCAGTAGATGGCAGCCGTTGGCGGAACTTGTGCCGAGGTTCCCGCCATTATATTCGGCGGGAGCGGTTCCGCCAAGGA
>JAUWWA010000372.1 GCA_030617125.1 Pirellulales bacterium
CGCAGATGGGGACGTTTCCGCGTCGGACGAGGAATTGCTCGACGAGTTGGAATACTTGCTGGCGGACAGCGTCCGGCGGCAGCTCGTGGCGGATGTGCCGGTCGGCATCCTGCTCAGCGGGGGCATCGACTCGAGCCTCGTGACGGCAATGGCGGCCCGCACATCGTCAGCGCCCGTCAGAACCTTCACCATCTCCTTTCCCGGCCACGGATCCTACAACGAGGCTCCGTACGCACGCAAGGTAGCGAGTTATTTCGACACGGAGCATACCGAGTTGGTCGCCGAGCCGGCCACGGTCGATCTGTTGCCGCAATTGGCTCAGCAGTACGACGAGCCGATTGCGGATTCGTCGATGGTGCCGACCTATCTCGTCTCTCGCTTGATCCGCCAACACGCCACCGTGGCCTTGGGGGGCGACGGAGGCGACGAACTGTTTGGCGGGTACACGCACTATGGCTGGGCCGTATCGACCGCATCGTGGCCCTTGCGAGCAATGGGCGCGGCGCGTTCGGCGCTGGGAGTTGCCGCGGAGACGCTGCCGGTCGGATTAAAGGGCCGCAACTACCTGATGATGCTCGCCTCCGATGCTCCACATAGCGTTGCCGGATACTTCGACCGTACGGCACGTCGTCGCCTGTTGTCATCGCACGACGCCAATCGTGTCTCCGGGGCGTTATCGCCGGAAGCGTACAAGAGGCAATTGTCCGAACCGTTCGACAGTCCCTTGCGGAAAGCAACCGGTGTCGACTTTCAGACTTACCTGGTCGATGACATTCTGGTAAAGGTCGACCGAGCGAGCATGCTGACGTCGTTGGAAGTCCGGGCGCCTTGGCTTGACTATCGCCTCATCGAGTTTGCCTTCCGTCGCGTACCGGATCGCCTGAAGGCCACGCCCAGCGAGCGCAAGGTGCTGCCGCGTCGGCTGGCCCGGCGCTGCTTGCCGCCGGATCTCGACCTGAATCGAAAGCAAGGATTTTCGCTGCCGTTGGCAAGCTGGTTCCAGGGCAAGTGGGGAGACTACGTTGAAGAAGTGTTGCGAGAAGCGGACTCGGACCTATTCAACTCGTCAGCAATTCGGAGCCTCATCGCCGGTCAACGTCGAGGCTACTCCAACACGGCACGGCTTTTTGCGCTCACCATTTTCGAACTATGGCGGCGACACTACCGCATATCACAATGAACCGCAACACACACGTCACTGTCCTGATGGCCACGTACAACGATGCCGCCAGCATCAAAGCCGCCGTGGAGAGCATCCGCACGCAGACCTACACAAACTGGGACCTGCTAATCGTTGACGATGGTTCGACCGACGACACGCCGGCGATACTGCAACGCCTCGCGCAGCAAGACGAACGAATCACGGTCGTCCGCAACCCAACTAATCGCGGCCTGGCGGCTTCGTTGAATATCGGCTGGCGGCAAGCCCGGGGAGAACTCATCGCGCGGATGGACGCCGACGACCTCTGCCTGCCCGAGCGGCTTCAGCGCCAGGTGGAGTTCATGACGGCGCACCCCGAGGTGGCGGTGCTCGGCGCCGGCGTGGAGTACATGGACAAGGACGGCCGAACACTGGGGCGGGGAGTGCGCCCGCGGCGGCACGAAAAGTTGGTCCAAAAGATCTTGCGCGAGGCGCCTTTCTACCATCATTCGGTCATGGTGCGGCGCGCCTTCTACGAGGTGCTCGGAGGCTACGACGAACGATTGCGCAGGGGGCAGGATTACGACCTGTGGCTGCGGGGACGTCACCGCTTCCGGTTCCACAATCTGACCGAACCGCTCATCCGTTACCGCCTCCGCCAAAGACTGTCGATGAAGCCGGTTCTCTGGGCAACGTATGTGCTGTTTCGTGCCGTGTGTCGGGAGCGGATGTCCTTCGTGCATTTTTGGTATCCCTTGCGATGGCTCGGCGGCGGTGTGTTGACCAGGACGGGATTGCGGCGGAAGCGGCTACGTTGACCGCGAAGTTCCTTTGTACGGCAGAACCACACAACCCAACAATGGATTCATCTCCCCAAGAGCAATGAGCACCGTCGTATCAAACAGCGGCCGGACGCTTGCGTCACCCATGGCGACGACCACCCCCATCCCACTGATGGGCTGGCTCGCAGCCGGGTGTGCGGCGATACTGCTGTTTCATTTCGGCCTCATCCCGCGGCTCGAATTGGGCGTGTGCGCCTTGGTGGCAATTACGGTAGTAGGCATTCTGTCGATCAAGATCACCCGCCTCTCGCTGCTGCCGCGGTTGATGGTCTTAGTGTACTTCCTGCCGTTCAGCGTGACGATCGGATACTTGTTCTACGCTGACTACGCCTGCTGGCCGGGTCATACAATCGCCGAGCCGTACTCCCAAGATCACGAATTGATGAGCGAGATGTTAATGGTGGCCATCGTGGGTCTGCTGGGCTTGCTGACGGGAATCGCGGCCGGCGCGGCGTGGTTCCGCCATCGAAGCGAGTTCAACGTGGCACGCCGGCCAGCCGCCATTCCGCACGGCGTCACCCTCGACGGGTTTATCTTCTGCTTTCTGCTGGGGATCGCCTTCGTTCTTTCCTCGCTGGCCACACCGAAAGAGACGATCCTAACAGCCGGGTATGCCTCGGCGGGACGAACTCAGAGCATCGCCCACGGAATCAACCTCCACTCCGGCTGCACCATTGCATACGTTATTCTCGTGCTGTTGTTTATCGATGCCGAGCGGGAGCGCGCTGCCGGAGCGGCGCGCCGTTTCAAGATGCGCGCGGTCCTCCTGACGAGCGGCTATATCCTATTCGTTCATCAGATCCTCCGGGGAAATCGCACCATTGCCGGGTTGATCGCCGCACTGGCCGCCCTGTACTTGACAAGCCCCGACCTCGACTTTCGATGGGTGCGGGCCAGGTTGACGCAATGGCGAAGACTAAGAAAGCTTACCGTGCCGTTGGCGCTGCTGGTGTGTGTATTCTTATGCCTTGCCTATATGCGTCAATCGCTTTCGATCGAGCGGTCGCTCCCTTCGTTGGCGGACGTCGGGACCATGCTCAGCAAGGCGGCGACCAGGAACACCTGGACCAACGTCGCACTGACCAATTTGGGCATGGCGGTTGAGATCAGCGACGAACCGCCCACGTACTTGTACGGACGTACCTACTTGGACTATTTTCTGTCGTTGCCGCCGGGCGTCCTGAGCAAAATGGTC
>JAUWWA010000300.1 GCA_030617125.1 Pirellulales bacterium
CCGAAATACGGCGCCAGTGCCCGGCCGTCTTCATGACCCCCGATCTACGTGTCGCGCTCGAACCGGCCAAGCAGCGCAGCGTGATCGACCATGTCCGCGCTGCGTGGTCGGATCATCCGCAGACAACCATCGACGGGGTGCGGATCGAGACGCCAGCCGGCTGGGCGCTGATCCGCTCCTCCGTGACCGAGCCGGCGTTGACGTTCCGCTTCGAGTCGGTCGACTGGTACGGCCTGGACCACTTGGTGCGGCGTTTCTGCGATTCGCTTCCGAAGGTGGGCGAGGAGTTATGGGGCCGGTACGAATCGGCAGTGAGGGACCACGTGTGAGCGAAGTGCGGCGGGCGCCTTTGCCGATGAGGCTCGCCCGGCGTTCGATCGAAAATGGGGTATCGCCCGATGACCAGTTCGGACAACGCCTTTATCGATTTCACCTGCCGGCGCTGCTTCACGCCGCTGAAGGCGTCGAAGTCGGAAGTGGGCACAGAACGACGGTGTCACAAATGCCAGTTGGTGATGACGGTGCCGCGGGAGAGCCGGCCGCAGCGGGCGTGCGGGGAATACTCCTTGGCGAACGGTGCTGAAACCTCGCCCACGGCCGGGCAGCGCTATGTGTCTGTAGTGTGCCCTCTGTGCAGCACGCGCATGTATGCCGCGGAAGATCAGATCGGCCGGCGCCTGGAGTGTCCCGAGTGCGGCACGGACGTACAAGTCACCCGGCCCAAGCAGCCGAAGCGCCCGAAGAAGATCGCGCCCGTCACGCCGGCTGAAGGCTATGCATTGCGAGAATCGGGGGAAGGATCATCGGTCGAGCCACAACGGCAGCCGAAGTACTTTCCCGTCTACTGCACGCTGTGCAACACGTTGATGCACGCGACCGAGGACCAGGTCGGCCTGGAGATCTCCTGCCCCGACTGCAACACCCGGACAATCGTGCCGGCTCCGCTTCGCAAGGTGGCGCGAAAACCGAACCTGACGGACGGCGTCGTCGAAGGCTACGCCGTCGGCGAGCCGATCGAAACGCCGGAGTACGAAGTCGGGAAAGACTATCGCCTCGAGGGAACGAAGGCCGACGCCGCGTCGGAAAGCGGCGAAACCATGGGAATCGGCGGCCCGTCATCCATGGCTGTGCGGGGACGTTGGCCGATGGTGGTCGGGGTGTTCGGATGGCCGTTTTTCTCCGCCATCTGGATGCGGTGGCTGGGCCTGACGCTCGGATTGTTCCCGGCACTCGTCCTGGCGATGGCCGTGCTGTTCCTTGTGTCGGGACCTGGCGCCTGGCATGGCTATGCTCTGTTTGTCGTAACGGCCAGCGCCGCCGCGATGTTCTTCGCCGTGTGCTGGGCCGCCGTGATGGCCGTCGACTTTCTGACCGTCCTGCGCGATACCTCCTATGGATGCGATAAGATCGAGGAATCGTCCAGCGAGGGATTCATCGATTGGATCGGTGAGGCCTTCTACGTGCTCAATGCACTAGCAATCAGCATGCTGCTGTCGTTGGCTATCGAGCAGGTGCTCGTGGCCCTAAGCAGGCCGGGTGGGTTTTTCGTGCTGTTGGGCCCTTGGCAGGTGTTCCCGATCGTTCTACTGTCGATGCTCGAGACCAACTCGCCGCTGAACCCGTTCTCGCCGGCCGTGTTGCGAAGTCTCCTCGGCGCACGGTGGCTTTGGGCGATGTTCTACCTGGAGACGGCGTTGCTTCTCGCCGGTTTCTGGTTCCTTTCGACGGCGCTGTGTGCGGCGCCGCTGCTGGCGTTCTTCGTCGTTCCCGGGCTGCTGGTGGCGTTGTTGATGATCTACGCCCGGCTTCTGGGCCGACTGGTGTGGTGTTGTTCGGGTAGATCGAGTGCCCAAAGACGGGAATAAGCCAAACCGTGGAGGAACCGCCCCGAGCAATGACCTTCCGAGATGAAGAGACCCAGAAGAGCCCGCAGCAAGCCATGTCCCGCTCGCTTGGGGATTGGGCTGCCCCCTGGATGGTTTCGGTGTCCTCCAATTTCGCCGATTGCCCCTAGTCTCGCCAATGGCTCTAGCGTCGATCACTCCGGCCGACTAGAATTGGGCGTTCCCAGGCAACTTTTGCCGACTTACCAAGCCTACCCCGGTCCTGGATGAGCATTTTAAGGAGGCACGCCGTGCTGCGATTTTGGAGTAGTTTTTTGTGGCAGTTCGCCGCTTTGTGGTTATTGGGCATCTTGGGTTTGTCGGCCCAGGCCCAGGCGCAGGAACAAACGCAGGAACAGACGCAGGAACAGGACCAGGGGGTCCGACCGCTGGAAAAGCTGTTTCCGAAGACGACTGTGGGCTTCCTTGTTGTTCCCGATTTTGGGCGTCTGAGCGATCAATTCGACAAGACCCAAATCGGCCAACTCATGAACGACCCGATCATGGAGCCGTTCCGGAAGGACCTGCGGCGGCAGTTCCGGCAGCGGTGGTTGACCGTCGAGGAGCGGCTGGGGGTGACACTGGACGACCTGCGGAAGATCGCCGGCGGCGAGATGGGGATCGCGCGGATCCGCCACGCGCCGGGCAAGGCGGCGTTGGCCGTCGCCGTGGACGTCACCGGCCACCTCGCCGAAGCTGACGCGTTGCTGGGCAGGATCTCCGACCACTTCACCAAACAGCGAGGCGCCAAACGCACCGTGGTCAAGGTGCCCGAATGCCCGGACTCCGTCGTCAAGTTCGACGTCCCAGCCCCGAAGGACAATCCGAGGGCCGGGGAGAGCCAGATGTTCTACTGCCGCAACGGCAAGCTGCTGTGCATGACGGACAACCTCGCGGAAATTCAGGGCATTCTCGCCCGGGCGCCCGCCGACTGCGGCGACAGCCTCGGCGAGACAAAGGCGCTCCAGGCGGTGATGCAGCGTTGCGCGGAGGACGTGCCGGACGCCGAGCCGGAGCTTCGTTGGCACATCTATCCGGTCGGCTATGCCGAGGCGGCCTATACGGTCACGCCCGAAGATAAACGCCCCAAGAGCAGACCCACCTACAAACTATTGGCCAACCAAGGTTTCGGAGCGATCCAGGGCGTGGGCGGGTTTGTCGACTTTGCCACCGAGAAGTACGAGATGGTCCACCGGACCGCCGTCTTCGCCCCGCCGCCGCATGAGCTTGCGATGAAGATGATGGTCTTCCCGAACGGACGCGACTTTACACCCCAGCGCTGGGTTCCACGCGACATCGCCACGTACTCGACTCTCTACAACAACCTGCTGAACACCATCGATCACTTCGACACGCTGTTCGACGAACTACAGGGCGGATCCCCGATGCTGCTGAGCCTACCGCTGAAGTACCAAAGTGAGCTTGAAAAGGGTGTTCTCTCGCGGGAACTTCGCAAGGAGTTCGCAAGGAAGCAAAACGAGGAGGAAAAGAATCGCAAAAAGAAGAAGAACGTGATCAGGCTTGCCGCGAAGGCAACGGTGAAGACAAGAGATACGGGCAGCCTATGGAAAATCATTGATCGAGAAGATACCTATGTCATCGCGAAAAACGGCGACAAGCTGGAAGTGTATCAGGAGTTCTGGGCCGAGGTGCTCTACAGCCTCAAACACGATGAGGATGGACCGCAAGTCGATCTGCGCAACGATCTGATCGCTAATCTGGGCGAGCGGGTGACGGTGATCAGCGACTACGAACTTCCGATTACCACGACCAGCGAACGGCTCTTGTTCGCCATCGAAACGAAGGACGAAAAGGCCGTGGCGGCGGCTCTGCGGAAGACGATGGAAGCCGACGAGACCGCCCGCCAGCACGTCATCGACGGCCAACTCATCTGGGAAATCGTCG
>JAUWWA010000212.1 GCA_030617125.1 Pirellulales bacterium
AAAAGCTCCGCCGTGGCGAGACGGTTTTCGGCGGCTGGATCATGATCGGTCATCCGTCGGTTGCCGAAGTCCTCGCCGGCGAGGATTTCGACTGGCTGGGGGTCGACATGGAGCACGCGTCGACCACCGTCCGCATGTTTCACGAGTTGGCGCTGGCCGTTAAAGGGACCGGCGTGGATCTGTTGGCCCGGCTGCCGAGCCATGATCCCCCATTGGCGAAGCTGTTGCTCGACAGCGGCGCCGATGGCATCATCGTGCCCTCGGTCAATACGCCGGAACAAGCGCGCCTCGCGGTGGGCATGGCGAAGTTCCCGCCGGACGGCATTCGCGGGGCTTCCTTGTGCCGGGCGACCGATTTCGGCCGCAACTTCGACGCCTACTACCGCGGCCACAACGACCGCGTGTTGGTCGTGTGCATGCTGGAACACGTCGATGCCGTCGGCAACGTGGACGCCATTCTGGAAACACCCGGCATCGACGCCACGTTCATCGGCCCTTACGACCTTTCTGCTTCGATGGGCATCCCGGGTCAGACCGACCACGCGGACGTCTTGGCGGCTCAACAAACGATCGTCGAAGCTTGTGCCCGGCACGGCGTTCCCGCCGGCATCCACGTGGTGGCCATCGATCCCGGTGCAGTCCGCCGGCGCATGGAGCAGGGCTTCCGCTTCATCGCATGCGGCGTCGACACGGGGTTTCTGGTGTTCGGCTCCCGCGAGATCCTCAAAGCGGTCGGCAAGCCGTGAGGGCGGAATTCGGTCCGCCATGCATGGTTCTTCTCGAAGGATTCAGGGAGTCTGGGGGGCAGTTTTGCCTGCGGAAGATGTCAACACGGTTACCACCCGACCGGCCGTCCCGACAGATATCCATCGTGATGGGCCTTGGTCCTTGCGCACCCGTCGAACCGAGTAGCGGTTGGCCCAAACCGGCCAAGTTCTGCCCGGTGGCGGGCTGCCGGGGTGTTGACTTTTTCACGACATTTGCTCAAAATGAAGTTCAGTTGTGGGGGTGGAGCGAACAAGGCCCGTGAACAAGTACAAACCGATGATGCGAGGAGGTGAGCAATGAACCGAGTTCTCAGCAGCAGGTCGTGTAAGATGATCTGGACTGGGACGGCATTGCCCGTGATGGGCCAGCGCGTTTCAGTGAGATTCCGGTCGATCCGCACCGCCGCGGCGAGGCGCATGCCGGGGCGGCGGAATCGACCGGGTTTTACGCTCGTCGAATTGCTCGTGGTGATCGCGATTATCGCCATCCTGATCGCGTTGTTGTTGCCGGCGATCCAGGCGGCCCGCGAGGCTGCACGGTCTACTGTTTGTTCCAACAACCTGAGACAGATGGGCATTGCAATGCACGTTTACCACGAAGCCATGGACCAGTTTCCGCCCGGCGGGATTACCGGGGATGCTCCGTTTATTGATAATCGAAGCGATTGGAGCGGCCCGAATTGGTCGAACTGGGCCATCGAGCTCCTGCCCTACATCGAGGAGACGTACCTTTACGAGCAGTACGTGCACGAGGCGAGGAACGAGGACTCGGTGAACGAAGAGGTCCGGCGAGCCCTCGTCCCGACGTATACTTGTCCGACCGATCTCAACGCGAGAGAGTTGCGCAATCCGGATTCGGGCAATCCCGGTAGCGGCCTGCTGTACCGGCATGGGTCGTACCGCGGCATGGCGGGCCGCTCGGATGGAGGAGAGGACTTCTTCACCGAACAAAACCCCCCCTCTAGCGGCTATTTGCCAAAAGGCTGGCGGGGCGTGTTTCACTACACAGGCCACGGGTACTTCATGGAGCCCGAGAAGATAAGCAAGATAAGCGACGGCCTGTCACACACGATCGCGCTGGGCGAATGCGTCAATCGCTCGCAACTGGGCCGCGGGACCTTCTGGGCCTACACCTACACGAGCTATAACAAGTCGGCCGCCACTCCGTTCAGCACAACGCTGCTAGGGGACTACTGGCTGTGCAGGAGCTTCACCATGAGTTCCGAGCCGTGCAAGCGGGGTTGGGGGACCTATCACCCCGACGGGATCAATTTCGCGCTGTGCGACGGCTCCGTCCATTTCATCTCTCTTCGGATCAACATGGATGTATTCGGCCAACTGGCCTCCATCGCCGAGGGTGAGCCTGTCAACTTTCCATAACGGGTAACCGTTCACGGAGTGCACAACGGCGCCACCGCGACACGGCGGAGCAGGCGGGCCCTCGACAAGCCTGATGAGCCTGCTAATAATCAACACAATGCGCGCCGCGCGATCCTTCTCGGCAAGGTCCCGAGAGCCCTGAACGGTTACAGGATGTCTTCGGCTGCGGCCCCATGTGCGAGTACACCGCGCACCAGACCATGATCCCCAACGCGTACGTCTGGGGCTACCTGGCGGCGAAAAGATCGCGGCCTATCATGACTACCGCAAACTCCTCGAAGACAAGAACATCGACGCCGTCATTGTCGCCACGCAGGCTCATTGGCACGTGTTGCCCACCATCGCCGCCTGCCAGGCGGGCAAGGACGTCTATGTCGAGAAACCGTTGGGGAACTCGATCGGCGAAGGTCGCTACGTCATTGAGGCGGCAAAGAAGTACAATCGCATCGTGCAAATCGGCACGCAGCAGCGGAGCCGAGAGCACTATCGGAAGGCCGTCGAGATCGTCCAATCGGGTCAACTTGGAAAAACTTCGGAAGTCAAGGTTTGGGACCACACGTACCGGGCCCCGGGGCGCGGCTTTCCGGCCGACTGTGACCCGCCGCCGGAGTTGGACTGGGATTTCTACGTCGGCCCCACCGCCATGCGGCCTTACAATCCCAACATCTACTACAACTACGGCTACGACTGGTTCAAGCTGTCCGGCGCCGGCAACCAGGTGGCCTGGGGCGTACACCACTTCGACATCGTCGCCTGAGCCATGGGAGTGAAGTGGCCGATTGCTGCGTCGGCGATGGGCGGCCATTTCGCCTACCGGGACAACTTCGAATGGCCCAACACGTTTGACGGCATGCTCGAATTCGGTCCCGGGCCGGTTGCCAAAGACGGTTTTGTGTTGCAGTACACCATGCGCATGGGATGCCGGCGCGTGCATCGGTCGCATGCCAAGTGCTTTTGCGGCACGGAGGCGTCCATGCTCGTCGATCGCAGCCGGATCTCGATCGTGGCCGAGTCCAAAAGGAACAAGAAGACGGTCGTGGTGAACGACCTTATCAACCCCGAAGAAGAGATCCTTGCCGCGGAGGACGAACTCCGCCACTCGCAAGTGTTCCTGGAGAACATGCGCCGGCGCAAACAGCCCGAGGCGAACGCCGAGACCGGCCATCACGCCACCAACTTCGGCCACCTGATGAACATCTCCTGGCAAGTCGGCCGCAGCATTCGCTGGGACGGCGAGAAAGATCGCATCGTCGACGATCCGGAGGCGAATGCTCTGGTCTCCAAGCCGTATCGAGCGCCATGGAAGCTGAAGGTGTAACGGCAAGTTGTTCTGGAATGGGAGACCTTCGGTCCGTCACGTGGCACGACTGGCAGTCCGCTGCAAAGCGTGGTGGTGCATGGTCAGTCGAACACAGAGGACGGCGCAACCCTTAACAAGTGAAAGACAAACTCATGATACAACGTCTTATCAGCCGCCGCGAGCTATTGATGACCGGTGCGGGAGCGGCCTCCCTTGCCGCCGCATCGGCCGCGCTGGCGAATGCCGGCACAAAACCTGCGCGTGCGTTGACCATTGGCATCGCGACGACACAGTTCAAGACGTACTCCAATGCCCGGCTGGCCCGGGAACTTGCCGCCGAGGGAGTGCATACTGTGCAACTGTTCCTGACCCAAACGGACAGCAACTATTGGAGATACAACGGGCGAAATGACCTGTCCGATCTGACGGCCGACCGATGCAAGAAGATCGCCGACACGTACCGCTCGGCGGGTGTGTCGATCCACAGCATGGGCGTTTACACGAACCTGATTCATCCCAACGAGGCCGAACGCAAGGCCAACATGGCCTACTTCGAGGCGATGATGAAGGTCGGCGCCCACATGGGCGTCGGCACGTTCATCACTGAGGCAGGGCATTACCACAACCCGAACGAACCCGCGCCCCCGGTCGAATACCACTTCCAGGAAAAAGTCTGGAAAGCAATGGTGGCGACAGGAGGTGAGTTGGCGGAGATGGCCGAGCGGCATAATGCCACCGTGCTGTTCGAGCCGTTCTACCGCCACTTCTTCTCCAGCGCCAAGCGAACACGGGTCTATTTGGAGGAGATCGGCTCGCCGCGACTGCGGGCCCTTTTGGATCCGGCCAACTTGCTGGAACTGAACGACCTGGGCGAAATGCTCGATCAACTCGGGCCATGGATCGATTGCCTGCATGCGAAAGACCGCAAGCTGCACGTCGATCGCGGAGTGCCCGCGGGGCAAGGCGATCTCGATTACCGGGAGTTCATCACTTTGGCCGCTGAGCGTACGCCCCAGGCGCCGATCATTCTCGAGTACGTCGGACCCGACGACTACGAGCAATCCGTGGCACACGTCCGCCAAGCGATTGGAGAGATGGGACTTCACACGCGAACCAAACAAGCCGAGTAATGGGATGAAACGCCGACTCGCCGAGGTTCAACTTGGTGGTTCATAAAACAATCACCTGTTTTCACCCCGGGAGGTGGCTATGATCGCTTTGGCGTTCCCGTACGGACCGGCGAGCAACCGGCCCCCCACTCTGAGGGGCATTGACCGCCGGACAGCGGCCGATTAGAGTGGAAAGATGCTT
>JAUWWA010000102.1 GCA_030617125.1 Pirellulales bacterium
CTTCGACAGGCTGCTGGTGGAGGCCGAAAAATCGATCGTGTCGGCCCCCAGCCGCCGGGCGGCCAGCGAAAAACTGGTTTTGGTGCGAGTGGAGTCCTCGAAAAACAGGTTCACGCAGGTCTTGCCAACCAACAGAGGAATCTTCCTCTGTCCTTGTTTCATTGCCATTGCCCGCTTGAACACCATGGCCTTGTCGAGGATCAGCGTGATTTCCTCGGCCGAAAGTTCCTCGAGCCCCAGCAGGTGGCGCCGTGTCCAGTTTTCGGGAAAAGGGCCTATGTCGACCGCTTCGGTAACCATTGCGTCGTGTCACCTCCCCCCGGAACGCAGTCCCGGGGGCGTTTGGAGCCTCTTTGGGCAACGGATCTCTTGTAGTTCGGATGATTTTAGCAAGCTATGCCCTTTTTGGAAAGCAGTAATCCCAAAGGGTGGTCTACGACCGCACTCGCCATCGCACGTTGAACAGCCAAAGCATGCACCACAGCAGCGAAGCATTGATCATCGCGTAAAACGCCAGGAAGTTGGAGAATACCGGCCAGTTGGCCGCGATCGTCATCTCGGCCGGATTGCCCAGCGAAAGCGGCAGGCTGAACGCGGCCGCGAACGGGCTGGTGAAGGTGAACGGGCGGACCAATTCCGCCACCGGCTCGGGACTACGGAAGTACAACAGAGCGAAGAACTCCACCGCAAGCGGCAACGCATACAGCAAGATCAGCAACAGGTACGAGGTCACCATCGCCACCGTCGTCTTGCGGAAAAACACCGAGCAGAACATTGCCAGCACGGTCGTCGTCAGGCTGCTCATCGCGATGATCACCACGTAGCCGACGAGCATCGTCAGGGTGTCGGACCAGTACCTCCATGGCGGCAGCAGCCATGCCAGCAATAGCGGCCAGACGAGGAAGCTTGTCAGCACCACGGAAATCCGCAGGCTCGACAGCAACTTACCCCAGAGGATGTGCCAGGGTGAGACGGCGGTGCAAAGCAGCAGGTCGAGGGTCTGCCGTTCCCGCTCACTGGTGATGGCGCCGGCGGCAAAGGTCGGTCCGACCAGCATGTTGAACACGAGCACGTAGCTGGTATACCACGGGGCCCACCCTGGAGCGATGTACAAGCACACCGCCATCAGCGGCAACGCCAGGAACATGCTCAACTGGATCACCAGTCGCAGCATCAGCGTCCCGTGGCCGAACAACTCGCTGCGCATCTCCTTATCATAGACTGGGTTCGTGCCGCTGGCCATGAGGTCGGTCCGCTTCGGTGGGGCGAACAGCATGTCGGGAAACTGGTTGCTGCGGATCACCATGCCGACGGCCGTCTTCTGCTCCAGTTCCGGATCGACCACGTCCTTGGCTTCGCTGCCGACGTCCGGCGGATGCAGCAGCCGCCGGCTGGTTGCCACAAACAGCGCAATACACAACGCCAGGCACGCGCCGGGAAACACGCCGGCGAGCACCACAACCCGCAGTCCGGCCAACTCCTCGAACGCCCGGTAGAACAGCACGCCTGAGATCGCCATCGGCAGGATGATCAGGTACGACACAACCAGCGAGGCGATGGTTCGCGTGAAGTAGCTGCCGGCAGCTAGACAGATCATGCCGAAAGTGATGACCGAGGCGGCCATGGCGATGTAGGTGGCCAGCACCTCCCACAGCGATACTCCGCCCAGCGGAAGACAAAGCATCACGATCGGCAGCGACGCGAACACCAACACGGCCAAGTGGCACAACGAAGCCAGCAGCTTCCCAAGCACGATGGCGCCGGGTCGCATCGGGCTGGCGAGCAGCATCTCGTAGGTCCGGCGCTCCTTCTCTCCGGTGATCGCCCCGCCGGCGAAGCTCGGCGCCATCATCGACATCAGAACGTACTGGCCGAGGAAGAACAGGTTGACCAGTTGTTTGGCCTCCGGGTTACTGGCCAAGTCGATCCGTTGCTGCGACGGCCACGCCACGTAGACCACCACGCCCAGTAACCCCACGTAGAAGAAAAGCAGCACAAACGCCCGGATTGTCCGGAGGTTCACCAGCAGTTCGCGTTGCAGGACGGGGTTTTCGAAGAGATACATGGGGAATGATGAATGATGAATGACGAACTGACTTCGGACAAGGGCCGTTATGCCAACATCCCCAAAGCGATGACGGGACAGCCTAGATATGGCCCGCCATCTTCAAATAGAGAAACGTGTATAGAATGCCTAACACCAGGCCGATCCACGATATCACCCCGCCCTTCCCGCCACATTCCTTGGACTTACGCAAGCCGATCCCGCTAAAGACAATCGCCAGAATGGGCAGGAGGCCCACACCCGCAAGAACAGCCAAGGTGAGTCCCAGGCAAAGACCAGCTACCGCAAAGCCGTTTGTTTTGCTGATCCTCTCGCGCATGGATGTGACAAGCATTCCGGGTGTTTTCGGCATGTGTTCATCACAAAACTTGAGGCCTGGTACGGCTAGCCGATAACATCCGCGCTTTTTGCACTGTCGTTTCACCGCTGCACGCCCCGCTTGCTCGTTGCCACATTCTACCTGGAAACCAGTTCTTGTCTCATCCATTCATCATTCATCATTCAGCACTATGTCACGGCGGGTCCGCGGTGGGCTTGCCCCACTGGTTCGCGAGTGTCTTACTCCTTTAATTCCTGGCGTATGTTTGCAGGAAGTTGGCTCTCTAGTGTTGGCTGGGCTTCCACCAAGCGCATGATGTCTGCCAAGTCCTTTTGTCGTTTGCTCCTGCGTCGTGACTTGTCCAGATAGGCCCAAACCTTTCCTTGAAGCACGTCTGTCACTGATGCCACTCTCAGTGAGTAGCCGAGTATTTCTTTCTCAATAGAGCGAGAGAGGAATTCTTGGTACCGGATATCGGTTTGAAGTTGGATTCGCAAGTCGGACTTTTGGCTCGTAAGATTGAGGCTATGTTCAAACTTCTCGACCTTCAGTCCTCGAGCCTTGGCGGCAGCGGCTACCTGGTCAACTTTGTCCGCCGCTACAATGATATCCAGATCAAGACTGACGACCGGTTCTGCGTAGGCGTTGACAGCAAGACCGCCGACGACGCAGTATTCCGAGCGAGTCTCTGCGAGTATCTCCAAGAGCTGTTGGAGAATATCCGTCTCGCCATTTGCGACTCCGTTCATGAACTTCTTTCCGGTCATTCTCTTCCCCCTTCTTCGCGGACAATGGCACACAGCAGGATACGCAAAAGCATAACCTACGGCTAGCCCAGTTAATCCTTTCCTCACGCCACCACCCCCTTCGTCACCAGCATGAACACGTCTTCCAGCGTCGGTTCCTTTTCGGCGAAGGAATTCATCCGCACGCCGGCGGCGACGAGTTTCTCCATTAAGGCGGCGACCTGCTCGTCGTCGGCGGCCAGTTCGACGGTGACCTGACTGTCCTCGACCCGCACGTCCCGAGTTTCGGCTTGGCTGCGGATAATCGAAACACCCTCTTCCATCTTCTCCAGGAATTTGATGGTCACGATGCGGTTGCGGCGGATGCGATGATAAACGTCGTCGATCGGCCCGTGCATCAGCAGCTTGCCGCGTTCGATGATGCCGATCGAGGTGCAACAGTCGGCTAGCTCGGTGAGGATGTGGCTGGAAATCAGGATTGTTTTGCCCATCCGACGCAACTCCTTGAGCAACGCTTTGACCTCGATGCGGGCACGGGGGTCCAGGCCGCTGGCCGGCTCGTCGAGGATGAGCACGGGTGGATCGTGCACCAGCGTCTTCGCCAGGCACAGCCGCTGTTTCATGCCGCGAGAAAGGGTGTTGACGAACGTGTCGCGCTTGCTGGTCAGGTCGAGCAGATCGAGCACGTCGCCGATGACTTGCTTGCGCCGGCTGCGGGGAATCTGGTACGCCACGGCGAAGAAATCGAGGAATTCCCAGACCTTCATACCGTCGTAGACGCCGAACACGTCAGGCATGTATCCGACGCTGCGTCGCACGGCCAAGGGCTCTTTGATTACGCTGTGACCGTTGACGACCGCATCGCCGCCGGTCGACTTCAGCAACGTGGCGAGAAATCGAATCGTGGTGCTCTTGCCCGCGCCGTTGGGCCCGATGAAGCCGAACATCTCGCCCGGCTCGATCTTCAACGTCAAGCCGTCGACCGCCAACAGGTCGCCGTAGCACTTCGTGAAATTCGTAAGTTCGATCATTCCAGTAGTCTGTGGTCAGTAGTCAGTGGTCAGTGCTCAGTAGTCAGTGCTCAGTGGTGTTGACTCACTCGGACAAAAACGGCTGTTTCGATCCGCTCTCGGTTCCTTCCCATGACCGTACTTCAAGTGGGCGACAACCAGCGCGGCACGGCGAACCTGGGGAGCGGCCGGCCTGACCGTCATGCCGGGGATCTCCTGCCTCACGACGGCGACCAACCGCATTTCGCCCGGCTCAAGGTCGTCCTTTTCGCCAACCAGCTTCGTCAGCGGTCCAAGGTCCAGGTGGGCGATCCGCTCGGAATCCGCTTCTCCGAGGTCGAGGACCGATGTGGTTGCTCCAGGCTCCAGGGTTCCGAGCCGCGCGGTTTTGACTCTCCCCGATTCGTTCTTGGAGACGAGCATCACGTTTCGCAAGGTGAGTTGAGTCTGATTGACCACTCGGGGCGGGCCGTTGGGATTCTCGACCAGCGAGACACTGCCGCCGAGGTCGACCATCTGTTCACCGTGGATCTCGCCAATGCTGTTCGAGATGACGGTAATACCCTCCAGCCGGGCGTCCTGGCCGTGGCGGTAGACGACCGTTCGACGACGCTGGCCGGGCACCATTGCGAAGTCCCTGGGACTGTTTACCATGGAAAATGGCAGCGCCACCGCGCCGGCATCGTCGAAAAGGAACTTGTAGCTGGTCGTTAGCGACGTGTACAGTGCCGCGTATCGTGCAACATGAGCACGGGGGTAGTCACGCTGTAGTTCGACCACGGCGATTTCGGTTTGTGCCCGGGCAAACCCGATGTCGAGCTGCGCCAGACGGATTACCACGATGGTGCAGGCAACGGCAATCACCGGCGCCGCGGCCCAGGCCCATTCCACCCGGCCGAGCAATCGAAATAAGAACCAATTGGCCGGCACCAGAACCAGCAGATATCCGGCCACCACATAGACGATGAATCCCCTTTCGGGGATTTCAATTTGTGCGGCGTCGTGCAAGGCATCGCGTGCCCCTTTGGCGACGTCGCTGAAATCGTTCCAGGCGGCCACCCCAGGCGCGGCCGGCGGTGATCCAAGTGATGATTCGTCCGACGATAGCGTGTCGGCGCCGTAGGTTGCGAAGGTGATGCCCGTATCCCGCGCAAGGTATCGCAAATTGCAGATGCGCGCCGCGTCGAGCCTCCCGCGGCCGTCGGCCCAGCGGACTTCCAGGTCGCCCAGCTTGTTGTCACCGCTGCCGATGAACTTGCGCGGCGGGCGGCGAAGCAGAAAGGCGTTGAACATCTCGTCAAAACCTCGCCAGGAGGTCAACTCGCCGCCGCTGAGGCGAAACGCCGAAACCACGACGCGACCTCGACCCACCCGGCGTTCGGCCAGCAGGTCGCCGCTGCCGGGGATGAACCGGCCTTGCGGGTGCAGGCGAAGCTGCACGCCCGTCCACGACCGGGCCAATCGTGGCGACGGCGGGGACTCACTCTTACTCTCTTTCCCCTGCTCCGACCACTCGCTCAACGCACGAAAATCGGCCGATAGGATTTTCCGTTTGCTGTCCGTGACCGTGGCCGGCATGTACGGCGCGAGGAAACTGCCGGCGAGCGCATCGAGCGAGTCGGGGCCGCTGACGATCAACTGTCCGCCCCAGTGCAACCAGTCGAGCAACGCCTTTTGCTGGACACCGGTCAGGGCCCCCGGCTCGGCATCGTCCCACAACACGCACGCCGTGCTGGTCCACAACAGCGCGTGCGAGGGCAAGGCTACGCGCCGATCGGCCCGTATCAACGAGACGCGATAGTACGGTTCCACGGGGTCGTCGTGGAGCGTATCGACCGGCGGCTTGACCGAATCGAGCAACTTCAAGTACGTGTAGCGCTGCGGCCATCGCGCCAGCACGACGAGATGGTACTGGTACGAGGGCATCCTCGGCATCGGATTCTGAAAAGACCAGGCCGTCCGGCCCCCTCTGCGGTACTTCAGCCGGCCGGAGCCGCTGACGAGCGACTCGGTGCGCGGCACGAACATGACCGACTCGAAGACCTTCGGCTGCCCCTTCGGCAACGCGACCTGCCGTGAGGTGGTCAGCCGAAACGGCATGGCCGGCAGCGGGACCGGCTTCCCCTTGCGGTCGAGCTGCGAAATCTCCAGGTCGCCCAGGAAGTCGAAATTGTTGGCTTTCGCCGCCAGGGTGGTGGCGGTCCAATGACCGGGCTTGCACCAACTGACCGCCGGGCGGTCGCTGTCGGGGCGGGTCGCCAGCCGACTGACCTCGAAGTTCGGCTTGGGCTTTTCCTTCTCCTTGCGAGCGCGGCGCTCGGCTTCCCGCTTCTTGCGTTCCTCTTCCTCTTCTTTGCGCTGCGCGGGCGTCTTGCGGCACCCACCACAGCCGGGCAAGGACACCGCCACCACCGCCAGCCCCAGAGCGAGGCAAATCGCCACTGGCAGCAGCGACTTGCCGCCTGC
>JAUWWA010000075.1 GCA_030617125.1 Pirellulales bacterium
ATGCGTTTCACGCACCCCACTTGACTAACGCTTGGTTAGGCGCTCACTTTTCCAGGCGCCATCCCGATTTGTCGGCAGTCAGTGCGGTGTGACCCTCGTAGCGGCCGTACACCTTGTGCATTTCCTCGATGCTGTCGAAGTAGCCCACGACGTGGGCCGCACTGAAGGATTCGCCCGCGTTGACCGGCTTGCCGTGGATTTCCTCGATCATGACGATGATGTTCCCGGGTCGCTGGCTACACCACGCCTCGTAGACGACGGACGGGGCGAGCGTCAGCCCCGCCAGCCAGGGGCCGTCTTTGCCCGTCTTCTTGTCCCGCAAATGGTACGCGCGAATGAAATGCTGTGGTGTCCTGTGCGTGTCGCGGCGGTAGCCGAACTTCAAGTCGGGCGGGAACGGGGTGAAGAACTCGCTCGACGGAATGCGCACCCCTTGGGGGCCGCTCAGGTAGCTGAGGTAAATCTCGCTGAACGTGTCGCCCTTCTTGTGGCGGACGCAGCCCGGCGTGTCGTTGCGGAGAAACATCTCCTGCGAATCGTTGACGCTGTCGATCTTATCCATCAAGACGAAGAACCGCTCGCCTCGGGGAAACACAATCAGTTGCGTCCATCGCGATCCGGCCTTGCGGCCGGGGGCGGCATACTCGTACTTGTAAGTCGTCTTCACGGCGACGAAGTCTTTACCGCGGATCAACTCGGGTTGAACCGGTTTCATCCGGTGGCAGAGCTGCGGTCCCTCGACCATACGCTTGCGATGGCTGCTGCCGTGGGCCATGCGGGCGTAGTATTGCCTAGCCGGGTCGGTCTCATTCGTGTGCCAGGTATATCGGCCGACGCCGTGCCCGTCCGGGGTGATCACCCGATCGCCATAGGCTTCGTCGCTGCCCGCCTCCATGAGCCAATCGACGACCATCAGGCCATCGCCGACTTCACGAAAGCCGGTCGTCTTATCGAGAAACGATCCCTTCTCGATGCCGGTCATCCAATGTTTCGGGTTCTTCTTGGGAATGACGGCTTCGAGCTTGTCGGTCTCGATCTTGATCGCGCGGTCGTCCTCGCTCACGCGCGCCCATTCGGTGTCTTTCGGCGGCTGGGCCAGAACCCATCCGGCGCTTGCAATCGCGATGAGCAACGCCAATGACAACTGGGTAAAGAAGGCCTTGGAAAGTCTCATGAGTTGTCCTCTTTGTTCTTGCGAGTCGGTTACAGTTGGTCAACGAGCCTCTTCCTCAGGTTGCACAACTGCCCGGGGCTACCCGAGAAAAATTGCCCGGCACTCATAGTGTTGATTGTGAGCAGGCGCATCAGGCTTGTCAAGGTCCTGAGCGTTCGTTGCGCAAGAATTCCCCGGGAATTCGTCAAGAATTTCCGTGGATTTTGGATCATTCCCGTCGAGCACGAGTCGGATTTTCGAGCCGACCAACAATCTGGCCGAGCGGGTAATTCGGCTCGTGGTGAAACACCGGCGGATCACCCCGAGGAGGCGGAGCGGAACCGCGTCGCGCCCCCTCTTGCGTCGCCTTTCTCGCCCGGCACTTTTGTCGGATCGATTCCCGGCGGATCGGTCGAGCGCAACGGGGCCTGCCAGCGGATGATACGGCTGGCGGCCGGATCGGGCGAGGCGTCGCCGGCGAAGCCTACTTCGCTGCGAACCAACCCGGCGATGGAAACGGCCGTGTCGTCGAGTTCCTCGCGGCCGCCGTCGGGCATTTGCCGCGCAGCGATCATCACGGCGGGCGCAACCAGAGAGCCCTGGCCCGTCCATCGCATGTTCCGAAACAATCGTTCCGCCGCATCGTCGCCGCGCAGCAGAATCAACGGCGAGGCCCGGTTGGGAACCAACGCACACGCAGAAGCCTGAATCGAAATCCCGCCCGGCTGTTCGACTATCCCCCGGCAGTCGCATTCCAACACGGGGCCCGAGTTGCGCAACGTCACCTGCGACAGCGCGATTCGCACCGGCTCGTCCGGCCGCGGGCAATGGTCCAGCCGCACCAGCGGTCCGGCGCCCAAGTGCAGCGTGTTAGTCAGTTCCACGGCGATAGCCCCGACGGTTCGGCAGTCGACGCCTGCACCCACATGCCACAACACGCAGTTTTCCAGTTGCACGCGGCCACTGGGCAGCGACATGGCCGCATCGTTCGCATTGGCCGGGTGCGTCCATCGCACCGCGGCCGGCGCGAGATCCGCTCTGGCCGAGCGGAACCGGCAGCCGCTAAACGTCGCTCGCGAAGCTTTGAGTTGCACGATGGCGGCCCGCGAATCGGCCGAATGATCGTAGACGAAGTCGATATTCTCGAACCGGACGTTCTCCACGTCGACGAGAAGCCCGCCGCGTGGCGCCAGGAGCGTCGGCCGCCGGTTCGGCATTCCGCGGACGCACTGGCCGGCACGCAGTTCGAGCGCGTCGACTGGCAACGGCTCGTTGTCGGCAAGCACCAGGTCTGCGGGAGACGGCGGCAACAGCGGCTTCGAAGCGGTAGAGGGCATCTCTCGCGACGGCCGCTCGACGACGTGATGTGCCGGCACCACGGCGGTGTCGGTGAAGTTGGCGCGTGTGCCGGGAGTGTTCTTACCCCTGCCGGAAGTGTTGCCACGATCGCCGCCTAGCTTGGAATTGCGGGGTTCTTCATGACTTCTACCGGCGTCATTATCAGTTGAAGTCGCGGCGACGTGCGTTCGGGGTTCGCTTTGGCCCGAAAACCGTGCCCGCCATATTGGCCAAAAGACCGCGGCGGTGGCCATCACACACGCGGCTGTCGCGGCGAGCCGCAGCGGCGTGCGGCTCGATCGGCGACTCGGCCGAACCGCCAACGGCCATCGACCGGTTGAGCGGCCCCGCCGAGCGAGGCAACTCGCCAAGGCCTGCCTTCCGCCTCGGGTGGGCGGGCCCAGCGTGGCGGCAAGCCGCACCATCGACTCCGGACGTTCGCTCGCCTCGCGCTGCAAGCAGGCCGAAACGGCCGCGCTGAGCACTTCCGGCACGTCGGGAGCCAGTCGCTGCACGTCGAACACCTCGGCCGTCTGCGCCGCGCGAAGCTTCGCCAGGCTGTCGCCTCCGGTCAAGGGCGGCCGACCACAAAGCAAGTGCCACCATACGCAACCGCAGGCATACACGTCGGCGGCCGTGTTCGGCGCAGTGCCGTCGATGATTCGTTCAGGCGCGAGGCAGTCATATGCTTCGGGGCGCAAGTTGGCATGGGCGTAGCCCTCTTCCGGACGGACAATCGCGCGAAGGCCCGGCTGCGCAACCACCACGCCGCCGGCGTCGGTCAGGATCAATCCCGATGTGCACACGTCGCCGTGACACCGTCCGGCCTCCTCCAAGACAACCAGTCCGGCGAGCATCGCCCGGGCGATCTCGAGGACCACCACCGGCGGGAAGCGGCCGTTGTGGACGATCCACTCGGCGGCGGTCTGGCCTTCGAGCCATGGCGAGGCGGCGTAGATGCGATCACCGTCGGCGCCGGCGTCGGTGTTCGCCGCAAGATGCTCGGACGGGAGGTTCTCGCCCGCGGCGGCCAGGGCTTGCAGGCAATCGAGGACCTTGCCGGCCTTCGCGCCCGCGCCGTCGAGCACTGCAAGGCGGACCGTCTCGCCGGATTCGAGCCGCCTGGCCCGATAGGAGGCCGCATATTCGGGCCACGGCAGCGGCCGGCAGAGTACGTAGGGTCCGATCCGCAGCAAGTCTCCGCGTCCGGTGTTGATTTCGGCGGCCTGAAATCGCGTGAGGATTCGGGCTTGGGCCAGGGCATCGATCCAAATCGACTCGAAGTGCGGCAGATCGCGGGCGAGCCGGCGCACCCGGGGCGCCATTCGCTCGATCTGGGCGGTCGTGGCCAGCCCAAGGCGTTCCAACAGGGCAATCAGTTGTGGCGGCGGCGGTTCCCGCATGGCTTCCTCCGTGAACTCTTTTGGGGGTATTCTCGCCGCAATGGAGATCTGCTGCAATACTGAAAAAACCGCGACGTCGCTCGTCGAATGGACGGCTTTCGCGTATGATATCCTATCCCGCATTTCCCAGATGAGTTACCCTGCTTTGGCATGCGATTTGCGCCACACCCTTGAAAACAGGAGATTTGACGTATTTCATGCCAAAGTGACAGGGGAACCCAATGGGTGACGCCAAAAACGACGATTTGCGAGTCAGTTTTGACAGCCGCTTGAAGCTCAAGTTCCTTGGTAGCCAGATCACAACCGACGCCGGATTGTTGGCGTATCGCGAACTCGATGAAACGCTCGGGCTGACTGAAATGGCCCCAGCCGCCCTCGAAGACAGTCGCGTGGGGAGCAACAAGCAGCATGGCCTGTTACCACTGCTGCGTCAGTCGATCTACAGCCGACTGGCAGGCTACGAAGACGTGAATGATGCCGAGCGATTGGCGGTCGATCCCGCCATGTGTCATGTGGTCGGTGGCAGAGCAACGCTGCCGAAGAAGCAAGCCGCTTCGACCAGTGAGGTCGGCCGATTTGAGACGGACATTCTCAGCACGAAGAAGAATATCACGACGCTCATGAATCTTTCCGGTCGATGGATCGACACGGTGCATGAGCGAAAGCCTTTGAAAACACTGATTCTTGATATGGACAGCTCATTCAGTGAGACCTACGGCAGTCAAGAGGGCACGGCCTATAACGGGCACTTCGAGTGCATGTGCTATCACCCGCTGTTCCTGTTCAATCAAGATGGCGACCTGGAACGAGCGATGCTGCGACGCGGCAATCAGGCCAGCGCAAAGTTCTGGCGGCGGGTACTCTTGCCGGTAATCGATCGGTATCGTCACCTGGACATCCCGAAGTTCTTTCGTGGCGATGCCGCCTTCGCCAATCCGGCGTTGTACCGAGTGCTGGAGAAAGAAGGTTACCTTTACGCCATTCGTCTCAAGGCCAACGCGGTCTTGGAGCGGGAAATCGAGCATCTTCTTACACGTCCCGTGGGACGGCCTTCACGTAAGCCCAAGGTGTTTTACCACAGCTTTCAATATCAGGCGAAATCATGGAAACGGTCGCGTCGCGTGGTGGCTAAGGTGGAGTGGCATCAAGATGAGTTGTTCCCGCGAGTGGGGTTCATCGTGACCAACTCGAACAAACGACCGAAAAACGTGGTTAAGTTCTACAACGGTCGCGGCACGGCGGAGCAGTGGATAAAAGAAGGCAAGAACGCTGTCAAATGGACGAAGCTCTCCTGTCGCATGTTCAAGGATAACCAGACACGGTTGCAGTTATTCGCCTTGGCTTACAACCTGGGGAACTTCTTGCGTCGGCTTGCCCTGCCTCGTGATGTGAAGCACTGGTCGCTGACAACGCTACGAGAAAAGCTCGTCAAGATTGGGGCCAAGGTGACGCAACACTCGAGGTACGTGACGTTCCAACTGGCGGAGGTGGCTGTGACGCGAAACTTGTTCGCAGCGATCCTCGACCGCATTGAGCGGTTGGCGATCCCACCGCCGATCGTCGATGCCCATCCCGAATAGGCGGTTTCATTCACTGAAAAACAGCGTATTCGAGGGGAACCTACGCGCCAGCGAGCCGATTGATGCAAGAAAACCCGTCGGATACACCACATCGGAGGCGAACAAGCGGGCAACGACCAAAAAAGCCTTGGAAATCATTACAATCTATAGACGCTGGAGGGCACGATGTTAAAATGGGGGGTGATTCAAGCCTGGAACGGTTCCAGGCTCAACCCAAATGGGAAATCCCGGACCAGAGAATCAGCGGTCCCATCTACCCCTGCCCATCATGAGGCCCCCCGAATGAACGGCTTATTCCTCCATTTCTCGCCAATCTTGTCCGTATTCCTTGTCTGCGCCGTCTCCTCGGCGGAGGACTCCGGCCGATTTACGCCGCTGGAGCCGTTGGACGCCCCCACGATCATCGCAGCTAGCGAGTCCTACCCGGGCGGAGCCTTCAACGTGGAGAACCTGATCGATGGCCGGGTCCTCACCGAGCACTTCTCGGCGAGCAAGGGCACGGAGACGTTCATTGAATTCGACCTTGGCGAGTCGGTCACCGTGGCCGGGTTTCGACATACGGACCGAAATGACCCGGCCACGATCAAGTCGTCGCGGCTCGTCTTCAGCGATTCGCCCGACTTCGACAATCCAATTGCGACCGTCCCGATCGAGCATGTCAACACGCCCGGCGGGCAGACGCGTACCGTGCTGCCCAAGCCGGTTACGGCCCGCTATGTTCGCTGGCAGGTGACCGCGTTGGGCCCGAACGGCCACGGCACGGTGGGTGGCGCGGAGATCGGCTTCTTCACGGGCGGCGAGTCGGAAGCGGAGCCCACCGCGGATCGGATCACGGCGCGTGGCGTGGCCGCCTTGTTGCGAGGCGATGGGCCACCCGTTCGCCCGATGCAAATCACCGTCGAGCATCCCTACGCCGAGGAAGTCGACGCACGGTTGCTGATCACGGGTCTTGACCCCGAGCCAATTCACCTGCGGCTGGGTAGCCAGTCGGTCGAGGTTTCGTTGGCGGCGGAAGAGACGGCCGTCGAGATCGAGGTCGCGTTGGAAGTGAGCGGCAAGGTGGTCGCCAAGACCGAAATGACATTGGACCCGGTCCGTCAATGGGAGTTCTCTTTTCTGCCGCACTCGCACGTCGACATCGGCTACACGCACGTGCAGACCGAAGTCGAGCAGAAGCAGTGGGAACACCTTGAACTAGCGATCGACATCGCCCGCCGCACGGCCGATTATCCCCCGGAGTCCCAATACCACTGGAACAGCGAGACCCTTTGGGCCGTCGACAGCTACTTGAAGCAGGCTTCCGAGGCCCAGCGCGAGACGTTTTTCGAGGCGGTCCGCAAGGAATGGATCCATCTGGACGCGCTCTACGGAAACGAATTGACCGGCCTATGCAGGCCCGAGGAGTTGATGCGACTGGTCGATTGTGCCCGACGCATTTCTCGCGAGAACAACATCACCATCGACTCGGCCATGATTAGCGACGTGCCGGGCTACACCTGGGGGCTCGTGCCGGCTCTGGCGCAAAGCGGCGTGAAGTATCTTTCCATCGCCCCGAATCACATTCATCGCATCGGCCGCACACTGGACGCCTGGGGTGACCGGCCCTTCTATTGGGTCTCGCCGTCGGGCGAGGATCGCGTGCTCTGCTGGATGGCCGGCAAGGCCTATTCGTGGTTCCACCCCAGTCGGGTGAACATCTTGACGACGGAAAACGCCCCCGACCCGTTCTTTGATTACCTGGCCGAGTTGGAAGACGCCGACTATCCTTACGACATGGTGCAGGTGCGTTACAGCATCGGCGGCGACAACGGCCCACCGGACCAGGCTCTTTGCGAGTTTGTCAAAGCTTGGAACGCCAAGTACGTCTGGCCGCGGATGGCGATCACCACCACCAGCCGATTGATGCACGAGTTCGAGGACCGCTACGGCGAGCAAATTCCCGAGGTCAGCGGCGACTTCACCCCCTACTGGGAAGACGGCGCCGGCTCGTCTGCCAAGGAGACAGCCCAGGCGAGAAACGCGGCCGAGCGGCTCGTTCAGGCGGAGACGCTTTGGTCGTTGCTTGCCCCCGGCGATTACCCGGGCGACGATTTCTATTCCGCCTGGCGCGACGTGATCCTCTACAACGAACAC
>JAUWWA010000223.1 GCA_030617125.1 Pirellulales bacterium
AGCTCGTCACCAACCCGAATCGGATACGGCATTGCCCAAACCATGCGTGAAGAAAAGCTGCCTTCGGGACCGAGTTTGAGAAATGGTTTGCGTCCGCCAAGATGTTTGAAGCTTTTTCCGTCACGACTAACCGCCAAACGAACGTCAATCGCACTGGGAGCTAAACCATCCCACCTTCGCCTGTCGGTATGGTCGTCCTCCTTAATAACGCCCGCCTCTGCATCAGTTCTTGGCTCCGGCGGGCGCTGTTTCCAGTGCCAGAAGGTCTGAGGGAGCATAATGTACGCACCATCATTATCCGGGTACCTGAATACTGCCGCGCCGTAGTAGTCGACCGGCGGCTGGCCCGTAGGAGATTTGTAGGTGGCAAGGTCAATCTCATCGGCTTTCATAACAAGTTGTTCGTTGTCCCAGTGAAGAAGGTCGTCGGACTCCATGCGTCTGACCCGCCGATAGTTTCTCGACTTGTTCTTGGCGCGATCTTCCGGCGTCGACCCTCTTGCCGCGAACCTCCGCCAAAGGCGAGTGTACATCACGTAGCGATCTACATTCCGATCCCAAAAGATGATACTCTGGGTATCTTTGTCAGTTACCTCTTGATAAGTGGGCTTCCCCATCAGTGTCCATTTGATACCGTCCGGCGAGGCATGGATGTGAAATTCGTTCGGGCGGCCGCCGCGCGGATAGAACTTGGACTGGGTCTTGTATCGTTGCGCCGGCGGGGCTTTGGGGTCGATCCAGACCGAGCAGCCGGCGATTTCGCCGAGGATGACAACGTTGTTGGCCCGCGAGCCGTTTAGCTCGACGAGGTTCAGGATCGGTTTGGTGAAATGAATGCCATCGCTGGACTCAGCATAGGCGACACAGTATTTGGCCGACGGCTTCCGAATCAGAAAATACCATAACCGAAACTTGTTGCCTTCTTTGATTATATTGCTGTATAGTCCGATGGCTTTTTCCCAAGGCTCATCGGCGACAAATATCGGCTCAGGCGCCTGATACGGCGTGTTCATCGTCAACTGCACACCTTGACTGGATTCGATGAACATCTCATCGATGAACAATTGCTTCTTCGAGCCGACATCGATCGCGGCGGCGCAACTTTCGGTGTCGGGACACAAAACAACGATTCCGCAAACGCCGACCACCGCCAACAGGATCAACTGACGAACACTTAAACAGTACCGCATGGTAACGCGCCTCCCAATGATTTATGGTTTCCGATTCTTCCAGTCGATATTGGACATGGCGGCCAAGGCCAGGTGCAGCGCCTGGATTCCGTCGCGGCCGTGCCCCAGAGCTTGGAGCGAGAGATAGAGTTGATGGGCGAGGGCCAAACCCGGCATTGACAGGCCCATCCGTTTCGACTCGTCCAGGGCAATGCCCATGTCCTTGATAAAATGCTCGACGAAAAAGCCGGGATCGAAGTTGTTGTTGATGATCCGGACTCCCAGGTTCGAGAGCAACCAGCTTCCGACGGCGCCCGAGGCGACCGATTTCATGACCGTTTCCAGGTCCAGCCCGGCCTTGTAGGCGTAGAGGAGCCCTTCGCACACGCCGATCATGGTGGTGGTGAGCAAGGTCTGGTTGATCATCTTGGTGTGCTGCCCGGCCCCGGGTCCGCCTTGGTAGCCGATGGTCTTCGCCATCGCCTCCCAGCACGGCCCGAGGGCGTCGACCGCCTCCTTGTCCCCACCGATCATGATCGACAGCCTGGCCTCGCGGGCGCCCACGTCCCCGCCGGAGACCGGCGCGTCGACGGTGTAGGCGCCGACCTTGGCTGCCGCCTCCGCGATCTCGACGGCCAGGGAGGGCTCGCTTGTAGTCATGTCGACGACGAGGTGACCTTCCCGGCAGCCGGCCAATACACCGTCGGGACCAAGGATGACATGGCGGACATCAGCCGGGAAGCTGACCATCGTGAAAATGGCGTCCGAGGTCTCGGCCACGGCGTTGGGCGTGTCGGCCCACTGGGCGCCCTTATCGAGCAAGCAAGCGGCTTTGTCCTTGGTTCGATTGCAGACGGTAGCATGAAAACCCGCGTCGATCAGGTGTCCACACATACTCGAACCCATCACGCCGGTTCCGATCCAACCGATTCGCGTCTCGCCGGGTGCGACCTTCTGGATGGCCATATCCCCTCCCTTCCGGTTCCTTGTTTACAAATGTCATCGGGCCTTATGGAAATGAGTCAACCTTCCAGCGCCCATCGGGCCTGGCGCAGTACGGCCCTGGGTGAAGATTTCATTTGTTCGTACCAGACGGTTAAGAGTGAGCCGTCGGCTAGTTGCACGGTCGACGCATAGCCCAGGTCGACGTTGATGCCGTCGCCGTAGACGATGATCGGCTCCGACCAGCTTCGGCCGTCGTCCTCGCTCACCCGGGCCTGGCAGCCGAACGGATCGCGGCGGTGGCCATAGCTCATTAGTAGGCGTCCGTCCCGCAACCGCATGAGGTGCGAAGGCAGACCCCAGACACCGATCGACCGCGGCATCGACCAGGTCTTTCCTCCGTCGGTCGAGTGGCTCTGGAGCGTCTCGCCGGCGTTGGGCTTGTTGTGGTTGCGGACGTGCACGACGATCCGCCCGCCGCCCGCCTCCACCGCGTGCGGTTCGTGGTTGGGTTTGTAGTCGTCGCCGGGGCGGATGGGGATCTGGCCGATCCATTGCCAGCTTTGGCCGTCGTCGGTCGACTGGCACACGCCGACCTGCTCCCCTCGCCAGCGTTTCGTACCGGCGTAGAGTTGCCGGCCGTCGGACAGTTGCACCGGCCCGTGTGGACTGTTGACCACACATCGGTAGGGCTCCGACCAGGTGGCCCCGCCGTCGGTCGAGCGGAGCATCCAGACGCCCAGTTCGGCGAGTCGTTGTTCGGCGGTCAGCTTGGAGTGCTGCTGTTTCCAGCGTTTCAGGGAGTGTTGCTCTTCCCAGCGTTTCAACCGCTCATCGGACCAAGGGTTGGGCCCTTTCTTCATCGCCCGCATGAGTATCGCCTCGTCGTAGATCAGCGACGTGAACGATGTGACCAGGATCGTGCCCCGGTTGGTTTCCAGCACACCGGAGTCGCGATCGTCGATGGGGCTGTCCTTCAGCACCGTCGCGTCACTCCAGGTTTGACCGTCGTCGTCGGACCGGATCAACTCCACCCGACCGAACGGGCAAACGTGTCCCTCGCGGCCGCCGGAATAGGCCACCAACAACTGTCCGTTCTTGCGTCGGGCGACGGTCGACCAGCCGTGGTAAAAATGCGGCTGACGGCTGATAACCTTGGTATTTTTGACAACGGCTCGCGGTGCGGCCCATGCGCCGCGGTCGACGCCCAGCACCGCGGCGGCGGCCACGCCCGTGCCTTGCAGCAACTGTCGGCGAGTCAGAAGTCGGGTCATAATCGTCTCCTTCGTCTTTCTTGAATCAGGTATAGTCTATTGAGGTGGCATCCGGGCTGTGCTTGCATCGTTGCGGAAAAACCTTATGATGATCGGTCCCGGGACCAAGTGAAGATCCAACTGCCGGAGGACTTGTGAGATGACCAGCAATCCACAGCAATATGTTGAATCTGCCCGTCGGGCAGCACAATGGATCGTCGACCGCCAGAGGCCGGACGGTTCCTTCTTCGACGCGGACCTGGGAATATCCGGGTATTTCAAGATTCCGTATGCCTTGGGGATATCGGGCTTCTTTCCGGAAACCGTACGGCTGTTGCGTTGGGTAGCGCAAAACCACTTCACGGCGGAAGGCGATTTTCGCGCGCCCCGGCGGAAGGCTTCCACGACAAAGCACGACGACTGGCCCACCTACTCCAACTCCTGGTTGATTCAGGCCGCCCATCGCCTGGACCAGTTCGATCTGTCGTTGCGTGGGGCGGAGTACCTGCTGAGGCACCGGGCCCCCTGCGGCGGTTTCCACGCCCTGGAAGACGGAAAGCCCTATGTCGAATGCCTCGGCACGTCGTGGTCGGGCATGGCTCAACTGACGGTAGGCAACCTCACGGCTGCCGCCGGCGTGGCGCAATGCCTTCAAAGCCTGGTCAACCAGCAGCCCGACGCCAACCGGTTCTACTTCCGCATGACGACCGACGGCCAACTGATCACCGACGTGCCCGACGGCGCGGCGTTGGCATACTACGTGGATTCGACGCAGGAGGGCCAAATCTACTACCATCCCGGCGTTGCGTTGATATTTCTGTGCCGCTACTACCGGGCCACGGGCGAGGCCTCCGTTCTCGGGACGGCGGAGACCATTTTCGCCTTCACCGAGCGTTGCCGCCCGGACGCCTACGCCTTCCCAGCCGCCGGCAAGTTGGGGGTCGGCTGTGCCCTTCTCGCTTCCATCACCGGCAAGGGCGAGCCTCGCCGCGCGGCCGAGACGCTGGCCGATTACCTGCTCGACACCCAACAGCCCGACGGCTATTGGCGGCTCCCGGAGGTGGAGATCTATCGTACGATCAAAAACAAGGACAGCCTGGAAGTCACAATGGAAATAACTTCCGAGTTCACGGCCTGGCTTTGGGAGATTGCGGCACTGCTGTAGACCACCGAAGTTGCTGACTTCGCTGCCCAGCGCATACCATAGCATGCAATAAACGACCAATTCCAGGCGTCTCATCTCATCGCGTTCCTTTTTCAAGTTGTG
>JAUWWA010000128.1 GCA_030617125.1 Pirellulales bacterium
GGTTGTACGTCGGGTGGAAGGCCGAATTCTCGCACGACCCACCCATCGCAAACTCGTCCATGTTCGTCCGGCCGATCAGCACGGCGTCGGCCGCGTGGAGCTTGGCGATCACCGTGGCGTCGTAGGGCGGGCGGAAATCCTCCAGAATCCGCGATGCGCACGTGGTCGGCACGCCGGCCGTGCACAACAGGTCCTTCACGGCCACGGGCATCCCGCCCAAGCGGCCCAACGGTTTGCCGGCCTTGCGGCGTCGGTCGATTTCTTCCGCCCGCTCCAGCGCCGCGTCGGCATCGACGTGCAGAAAGGCCTTCACTGCGGCGTCGTGGCGTTCGATCTGATCGAGAAACGCCCGAGTGGCTTCGACTGAAGTCACTTCACCGGAAGCAAGATTGGCCAACAGTTCGGCGGCGGTTTGGTCGATCGGCGACATAGTTCATCCCGTGCAAAGCAGCGACCCTTCCGCGACCACCTGTTCCGCGACCACCGGTCGCGGCTTTATGGTTCGCTCAACACTGCGGGCACGAGGTAGCACTCGTCGTCGCGATGGGTGGCGGCGGCCAAGGCCGCCTCGCGCCGGAGGCTCCCACGCACCTCGTCGTCGCGGAACACGTCGGAAACGTCCAACGCATGGGCCATGGGCTCGACCTGTTCGGTATCCACCTCCGACAACAGGTCCATGTAGCCGAGAATGTCGCCCAATTGGAGGGTCATCTTGTCGAGTTCCTCCTCGGACAAGAGCAACCGGCCCAACAGCGAGACCTTTTCGACCTGCTCGCGCGAAATCGCCATGACTACTCTTTGTCGGTCGGTTTCTCGCTAGATGTCGGAAGCCGGAAGGGGACGTTGCTGACCTTCTTCGTCACCGCCCCGCTCCGGATGCACTGCGTGCACACCCGCATCGTCTTGTGCGTCCCGTTGGCTGTGGTGACACGGACCCTTTGCAGATTCGGCTTGAACTGTCGCCGGGAGATGCCGGTGATCTTGGTGCCCACTCCACCGAGGTACTTGGCCTTGCCTCGGTGGGAGACCTTATTCCCCATGGCGGCTTTCTTTTCGCATACTTCGCACACTTGAGCCATCTGAACTTCCCTTCCACGCGCGTCTGCCGCTAGGTGCAGAAACACTTACTATACCCACTTCGCGCCGCGACGCAAGGGCCAACTTCCCCCCGGGAACGCAGTCCCAGAGCGTTTTTTGCTCGAGTGCAGTATCCTGGCAACTGATAACGAACACTACCCCTTGACAATCTCCAGCACTTCATCGTGCACCAGAGCATTCGTGGCGACGGCTTGTCCGGAGTGGATGGTGCGTCGGCCTTGCCAATCGGTGAAGGCGCCGCCGGCGAGTTCGATGATCGGCGGCAACGCGGCGAGGTCCCAGACCTCGACGACCGGATCGACCATGACTTCCGCCCGGCCGGTGGCGACCATGAAGTAGCCGTAGCCGTCGCCCCAGGAGCGTGTCAGGCGGGCGGCGGCTTGGAGTCTGTCGAACACGTCGCGGCGATCGATTTCGTCGAAGTTGAGGACTTCGCTGGTGAGGAAGAGTCCTTGAGAGAGGGTTTTTCGCTGGGAAACCTTGGTCGGCTGCGGCGGAGTTTTCCCGTGGACGTACCAGGCCCCCTGCCCTACCGCGGCGTACACGCACTCGTCGAGTGCGGGAATGTGGATGACGCCCGCCACCGATTCGCCCTCGCGTTGCACGGCTACAAGCGTTGCGTACAACGGCACCCCATGGATGAACGCCTTGGTTCCGTCGATTGGGTCCAGGACCCAGCGGAAAGGACTGCTGCCGGGTCGCTCGGGCAGTTCTTCGCCGAGGATGGCGTCGTCGGGAAACGCCTCGGCGATCCGATGCCGCAGATGCTCCTCGGCGCGGCGGTCGGCGATTGTTACCGGCGAGTCGTCCTCCTTGCGATCGACCCGCAGATCGGTGCTGCGGAAGTATTCCAGGGTGATCCAGCCCGCTTCTCGGGCCGCCGCGATGGCCAGCTCTAACCGTCCGGAGAGATCGGGTGCGTTCAGTGTCATGCCGTCAGGCTAACCGATGAGAGGGAAAAGGGAAAGGGGAGAAGCTCACAAAGCCGCGGCCGGCGGTCGCGGAGGAAGTCGTCATCGCCGCCGCAGCATCTCCTCGCGATAGCGGCGCATCACGTCGCTGCGCAGCAGCAGCAGCCCCACCACACGACGCGACTCGCCATGGCCCGCCTCCACCGGCAGCGATTCGATGTCGCTGATGCCGAAATCTCGCAACGCTTCCAGCAGATTGGCGTTGGTCCGCAGTGCGATCGGCGCGGTCAACGCGATGTCGCCGGCGTTGACCAACTGCGGTGCGATGTCGGTGTCGAGCACACGTTGCAGGTCGCCCGGCCGAATGATGCCCAATAGCTTTCCCTCGTCGTCCATCACCGGCAGGCTCTCGATGTGCGAGTTCGCCCGGGCGACGCGGATGATCTCGGTCAGGTCGTCGGTGTGGTGCACGGTCGGAAAGTGGCTGATCATCACGTCACGGACCATGACGTGTTCCAACCGGTGCATTTCGTAGCTGCGGGCGATCCATTCTTGCGATCGGCGCGTTGAACGTGGCGCTGATCCCGGCCGCCGCACCGGCCGCCACCAGAACCTTGATATTCCGCGGCGAGAGCCTACACACCTGCCCGGCCATGCTTCCCAGCGACGAGCCGATTTGCACGATTGGCCCCTCGCGGCCGATCGACCCACCCGTGCCGATGCACAGCCCGCTGGCAAGGATCTTCACCAGCGACACCCGCGGACGGATCACGCCGTCGTGCCGGGCGACGGCCAGAATCACCTCCGGCACGCCGTGGCCCCGGGCCTCCGGGGCAAAACGCCGCGTGAACCAGGAAACCAGTACGAGCCCGGCTGCGGGCACCACCCACAACACGCCCAGCCACTGCCAGTGTTCCATGCTCGAGCGGACAATCGGCTCGACGGTCCACTGGGTCACTGAGTTGATCAGCAGCGTGAACAACACCGAGCCGTACCCGCCCAACACGCCGACAACACTGGCCAAGACGAGCATCAGCGCGCCGGTCGGAATCCGCCTGCTGCCGACGGGTCGTCGGAAGAAGTTGAGAAATTGGCTTAATGTTTTCACGGTCGGGCCTTCCAAAAGAAGGCGTGGTAGAGCAGCATCGCGGCGCCGCAGACGAGCAGGCTGTCGGCGATGTTGAAAGTCGGCCAGGGCCACTTGCCGATCATTGCGTGAATCCAGTCGCGTACGGCGAAGACGGGCTCGCCCGGCTGGTGCGGTGGGTATCCGGGAGGCCACTTCAGGCCGTGCATGCCAAGCCGGTCGTAGAGATTACCGAAGATGCCGGCGGTCACGCAGCCCAACGCGACAGTCAACAGCCAGTCGCGAGCGGCGCCGGCGTAGAAGAGCCAGACGAGAATCCCGCAGGCGGCGGCAATGGATAGGACGACAAATACCGCCACCATGCCTTGGCCCATGCCGAATAGCGCCCCTTCGTTCAGACTGGTTTGGAAGCCGACGACGTTCGGGATGATCCACCACACCGGACTCCGTCCCGGCATGTCGAGCCAGTCGAACATGAACCGCTTGGTCGCCAGGTCCAGCAGACACCCGACGATGGCGATTGAGAAGAAGACGAGGTAGCGATTGGCGGGAACCGCCCTCATGGCCATTCCTTCTGAGTGCCAGCCTAAACTTTCCTCGCCAATCGCCGTATTCGGAGCGACTAAAAACCGCGTTCCTGCTGCTCGGCACACTTCACACACAGCGCGGCGTAGGGGATGGCGTTGAGCCGCGTCTTCGGGATTTTCACGCCACATTCCTCGCACCGTCCGTACGTGCCGTCTTCGATTCGTTCCAACGATGATTCGATCTGATCGAGCGTGCCTTCCTCGCTCTGCATGAGGCTGAGGGTAAACTCCTGCTCGAAGTTGTCGCTGCCGATGTCGGCCATGTGGATCGGCATGCTGGAGAGGTCGCCGTTGGCTTCGCTGCGACTTTTCTTCAGTGCGGCGTCGGCCATCTGATCGACATCGCCCCGCAACCGTGCCCGCAGTGCCAGCAGGCGTCCCCTGTAAACCTTCGCGTCGGTTTTCTTCATGGCATGTCCTCCGACTGGGCGTTCGTCGCGTTGCTCCCTTTTCCAACATCTCAGACTTCTCATTTTAGACAGTGCAGAAAAGATTGTCAAACGCTTCGGCGTTTTCTCTCGCCCGGCAACCGACGCTGCTCCACCCGTCTGCCGGCGCCGACACCCATCTGTGGCAGTCTCGGGCAGTCTCGCGGCGCGATTCTCGTTGGGCCGGTGCGGCGTAAGTCCTTCCGGGCCAACGGATAGCGTCGCCCGGGTGCCATCGCCGCACGCCGGTGGACGTGCCAGCATCGCCCCCCAAACAGGCGGGAAACCGTGCGGCCACCGTTGCGCTTCGGCAGTCGCCGAGGCCGGATCGGACAGACACTCCCCGGCCGACAGCGGCGACCGGCCGCCCAGCTCATCTTGATACGTTGCGGCGGCTTGCATAGATTAGCGGTGGGCGTGCGGCGATTCGCCTTTGGCCCGCCGTGGATACCTATTCAGAAAGAGCAAGAAAATTCCCACAACAAGCCACGTTTTTCAACAGTGTATTTCGCCTGCGTGCCGGGCAACGTACGACCTCGACGAGGTCCGCGTGGCCTGCGACCGGTGCGGCGAATTGCTCGATGTTGTCTACAATTGGGACCGTCTGCACGTGCCGGACTCCTTGAAGGCCTTCGAGGAGAAATGGACCCGGCGAGCCAATCCCCATTGCTTCAGCGGCGTGTGGCGATTCCACGAATTGTTGCCGTTCGCCCCGCTGGAGCAGTGCGTCACCGTGGGCGAAGGCCAGACGCTGCTGGTGCCCTCCGAAGGAGTAGCCAAGTATACGGGCATCAAGCCGGGCCGGCTGTATTTGCAGTACGAGGGAATGAACCCCTCGGGCAGCTTCAAGGACAACGGCATGTCGGCCGCCTTCACCCACGCCCGATGCGTCGGAGCCACCCGCGCCGCCTGCGCCTCGACCGGCAACACCAGCGCGTCGCTGGCCCTGTACTGCTCGGTCACCAAGCTGATGAAAGCCGTCATCTTCATCGGCTCCGGAAAAATCTCCTACGGCAAGCTCTCCCAGGCGCTCGACTTCGGCGCGCTGACCGTGCAGATCAACGGCGACTTCGACGACGCCATGGCCCGAGTGAAGGAGGTCAGCCGGGAACTGGGTATCTACCTGGTCAACAGCGTCAACCCTTTCCGGCTGGAAGGCCAGAAGACGATCATGTTCCGCGTACTCGAAGCGCTTCGCTGGGAAGTGCCCGACTGGATCGTCGTACCCGGCGGGAACCTCGGCAATTCGAGCGCATTCGGCAAAGCGTTCCATGAGTTGCACCAGCTCGGGCTGATCGACCGCGTGCCGCGGCTGGCCGTGATCAATGCCGCCGGCGCCAACACGCTTTACGAACTGGTCGAGCGGCAGGGACTGCACTGGAATGACGGCTCGCCCGATCTCGAGCGAGCCTCCCGCTACTACGACGAGATGGACGCCACGGGGCGCCGCGCCGACACCATCGCCAGCGCGATCGAAATCAATCGACCGGTCAACCTCAGCAAGTGCATCCGCGCCCTCGAGTGGTGCGACGGCGTGGTCCGCGAAGTTACCGACGAGCAAATCATGGATGCGAAGGCTCGGGTCGGCGCGAGCGGGTTGGGCTGCGAACCGGCCAGCGCAGCCAGCGTCGCCGGCGTCAAGAGCCTGGTCGCCGAAGGGATCATTGCGGCCGACCAGCGCGTCGTCTGCGTGCTGACCGGCCACCAACTCAAGGACCCGACCGCCACGGTCGCCTATCACACGACCGACCAGGAGCAGTTCAACAAAGTCCTCGGCAGCCGGGGCGTCCGCCGCGCCGCGTTCGCCAACCGCGCCGTCGCCGTGCCGAACAACCTCGATGAAATCATCAAGGCGATTCGACTGTATGGGTAGGGATTAGGGA
>JAUWWA010000440.1 GCA_030617125.1 Pirellulales bacterium
CACGCGCTGGCCCGTGTGCCGAAGAGCGCCGCCGTGCGGATCACCATCGACGCCAGTCTCGACGAGGCTGTTGAGCAGCTCGAGGCGGCGACGCAACGGCGAATCGTGGTGCTGGCCGAAGGCGACCCGCTCTTCTACGGCGTCGCTCGATATCTCTGCGACAAGCTGGGCAAGGAGCGGTTCGAGGTCGTCCCACACGTCAGCAGCATGCAGTTGGCCTTTGCCCGAGTGAAGGAAAGCTGGGAGGAAGCGTTCTTGACGAACCTCGCCACGCACGGCCTGGACAGCGTGCTGGAGCAGATCCGCACGGCGGAGAAAGTGGGGCTTTTCACCAGCGAAGCATCTCCGCCGGCATTGGTGGCCGAGGCACTGCTGGGCGCGGGGATCGACTACTTCACGGCGTACGTGTGCGAGAACCTTAGTTCGCCCGACGAGCGGGTGACTCGCGGCGAATTGAGCGAAATCGCTCAGCAGCGGTTCAGCCCGCTGAACGTGATGATCCTGATCCGCAAGCCGCACGTTCCCGACCGGCCGTCCGAGAGGATCGGGCGGCGGCTGTTCGGCAACCCCGACGACGCCTTCCACCAGACCAGGCCGAAACGGGAGTTGGTCACGCCGGGGGAGATTCGGGCGATCGCGTTGGCCGAACTGGACCTCGGCCCGGCGAGCGTTGTCTGGGACGTCGGCGCCGGGAGCGGATCGGTGGGCATCGAGGCCGCGCAGATCGCTCGCGAGGGCACCGTTTATGCGATCGAACAAGACCTGGAGGACTACCGGTTGATCGTCGACAACGCCAAGCGATTCGGAACGTCGAACCTGGTGCCGGTGCTGGGTCGCGCGCCGGAGGTCTGGGCCGATCTGCCGGAGCCCGATGCCGTGTTCGTCGACGGTAGCGGCCGCGGGGTTTGCTGGCTGGTAGAGGCGGCGTATGAGCGTCTGCGACCAGGCGGCCGACTGGTGACGACGATCAGCAGCATCGGCAACCTGCACGAGACGCAGCAGATGCTCCACGGCCGGTGCGGCGCGGTCAAGGTGTGGATGCTCAGCGTCGCCCGGGGCAATTATCAGCTCGACCGCATCCGCTTCGAGTCGCTCAACCCGACCTTTCTTCTGGCGGCGGTCAAGCCGGCGTGACATGCATGAACCGCAACTCGACGTGATCGCCGTCGGCGCCCATCCCGACGACGTGGAAATCTGCTGCGGTGGAGCCGTAGCCAAACTGGTCGAGCAGGGCTACCGCGTGGGGATCGTCGACCTGACCGACGGCGAACCGACGCCCGGCTCGCCAGGACCGGAGGTGCGACTGGCCGAAGCGCAGCGCGCGGCGGAAGTGCTGGGCGTGGAAACTCGCGTTACGCTCGAACTGCCGAACCGTCGGCTGTTCGATACGTTCGAGGCCCGAGTGGCGCTGGCCAAGGAGTTTCGTCGTTACCGCCCGCGGCTAGTGTTGGGCTTCGGCGGCACTACGCCCGTGGCCTCGCCGGATCACTACCAGGCGTCGCTGATTACCGCGGCGGCCGTGTTCTACTCGCGGTTGACCGGATGGGAAGAGCATTTCGGCGGACTTGCGATCCACGCCGTCGAGCGGCACCTGGAGTTTTTCATGATGTTCCGCTCGCTCACGCCCGTGGAACACGGCGGTATCGTGATCGACATCGGCGACACGCTCGAAAAGAAGATCGCCGCACTGGCCGCATACGAGAGCCAATATCCGCCGGAACGGCGCCACGTGCTCGAGCGTTTTCGGGCGTTCGCCCGGCAACAAGGAATGGCGGCCGGGTTCGCGGCGGGTGAAGTGCTGGCAAGCCCGACGACCTGGGGCACCCGCGATCTGATGGGATTGCTTTTCGGCACCGAAGAGGCAAAGAACCGCTTGCCCTCCGGCGACAATCGTGCCGAACCGCATCCGGGTTATTGAACGCTCGTCATTGCGCGGCTCACATCGGGTAATGTCGCTTTCCTGCGTGTTTCTCAATCCCTCTCCTAAATGAACTCTTGGGAGTTAACGCTTGGATCTTCGCAGAACCACGAAATCCCATCTAGAGGCTTCCCGTTCCCGCCAATACCAGCCATCCGATTCCCCCGGCGGCCAAGAGGTAATAGATAGTGGGAATCAACGTCTTGCGGATCAAAACGCCTTCTCGGCCCAATAGCCCGACGGTTGCCGAGGCGGCCACGACGTTGTGCACGCAGATCATGTTGCCGGCCGCGCCGCCGACGGCCTGCAAGGCGACGATCCACAGCGGCGAGAGATGAATCTGCACTGCGACATCGAACTGGAACAGCGAAAAGGTCATGTTGCTGATCGTGTTGCTGCCGGCCACAAAGGCGCCAACGGCGCCAATCACGGCGGAGAAAATGGGCCAGTTCTCGCGGGCCAGCTTGACGACGGCCTCGGCCAGTTCAGCAGGCATGCTTTCCAAACCCACATTGTTGACATCGGAGAGAATGAACACCCACACCATGGGCACGGCAAAGACGATGGCGGTCCCCGCACCCACGGTTGCCCTGCCCGCGTCGACCAGTGCCGCCGCGAAACGCCGCATGCCCATCCGCAACAGCAACAAGCTACTTAGCGAAACGATGAGGAAGATCGTGCCGGGCAGTTTCAAGGGAGCAGTGTCGGCGGAGACCGTCATACCCAGCAAATGGGGCATCACGATTTTCGCATGAGTGACGA
>JAUWWA010000278.1 GCA_030617125.1 Pirellulales bacterium
ACGACTACTACCAGCCCGAGGCATACATCCCCCAGCGCGACATCTACATCGAGAAAGACGCCTCGATCAACCAACAGATCGACCGGCTTCGGCTGGCCGCCACCAGTGCGTTGGTCAGCCGGCGCGACGTGATCATCGTAGCCAGCGTGTCGTGCATCTACGGCCTCGGATCGCCGGAGGACTATCAGGCGATGATGGTCCGCCTGGAGGTGGGGCAGGAGGTCGATCGCGACCGCGTGCTCGCCAAGCTGGTCGACATCCAATATGAACGTAACGACGTCGAGTTCGTCGCCGGCAAGTTCCGCGTGCGGGGCGATTGCGTCGAAATCTGGCCCAGCTACGAACTTTACGCCTTCCGCGTGGAGTTCTGGGGCGACGAAGTCGAGCAGCTCTCGATCATCAACCCCCTAAGTGGCGAAGTGCTCCGGCGCGAGCAGCGGCTGTTCGTCTATCCGTCCAAACACTTCGTCTTGCCGGAACAACGCATCGAAGGGGCCGTCGCCGAGATCAAGAAGGAGCTAAGCGGCCGGCTCGATCAGTTCAAGCACGAGGGTAAGCTGCTCGAGGCGCAGCGCCTCAGCGCCCGAACACGGTTCGATATCGAAATGCTCCAGGAGGTCGGCTATTGTCCGGGCATCGAGAACTATAGCCGGCCGTTGAGCGGCCGACCGCCGGGCTCACCGCCCGACACGCTCTTCAGCTACTTCGACGACGACTTCCTGCTGTTCGTTGACGAGTCGCACGTCGCCGTGCCACAGGTCCGCGGTATGTGCACCGGCGACCACAACCGCAAGGTGACGCTCGTTGAGCACGGCTTCCGGCTGCCCAGCGCGTTGGACAACCGTCCGCTGCAGTTCGACGAATGGCAGGCCAGGATTCCGCAGGTGATCTATGTATCGGCCACGCCGGGGCCGTACGAACTGGAGCGGGCCGACGGCAAGGTCGTCGAGCAGGTGATTCGCCCGACCGGACTGCTGGACCCGGAGATCGAGATCGTTCCCGCGACCACCCAAGTGCCGCACCTTTTGGATCAAATTCGCCACCGGGCGCAGCTCCGCGAACGGGTGCTGGTCACCACGCTTACCAAGCGGCTTGCCGAGGACTTGGCGGCGTATTTCGGCAAGCAGGACGTCCGCTGCAAGTGGTTGCACAGCGACCTGGACGCCTTTGAGCGAGTTGAGTTGTTGCGCGACTTGCGGCAGGGGCAGTTCGACGTGCTCGTCGGCGTGAACCTGCTGCGCGAAGGCCTCGATCTGCCCGAAGTCTCGCTCGTCGCCATTCTCGACGCCGACAAGGAGGGATTCCTGCGTAGCGAGACCTCACTGATGCAGACTATCGGCCGCAGCGCCCGAAACGTCAACGCCAAGGTGCTGCTCTATGCCGACAAGGTGACCGGCTCGATGCAACGAGCCGTCGAAGAAACGCGCCGCCGCCGCAAGATGCAGCAGGCGTACAACAAGAAACACGGCATCACGCCCGAGACGATCTGCAAAAGCATCCGCGCGGGCATCGAGGCCGAGGCGTCCGCCCATGCCGCATCGAACGCCGCGGTAGGCCGAACCGACGATTCCCAGTATATCACCGAGGAGTACCTCTTGGAACTCGAAGGTGAGATGATCGCCGCCGCCGATGCATTGGAGTTTGAACGGGCGGCGGCGCTGCGCGACCGCATCGCGCAAATGCGCGAGCAACTCGGCAAGCGAGTCGCCGAAGCCGGAATCGAGCACGCCACCCGGCGCCAGCGCAACCGGCACCACAAGCAGCGCGGTCGCCGCAAACCGATCCCCCGGCCGAAGAACCTGTAGCTGGAATTGTTCACAAAGGCTCGTAGTGGCCAGATTTGTCGAGCTGCACCACGTTGAACGGTCGAAGAACCGCATGAATGCGGTTACTACAAACGGTTCTGGGATAGTTCCCCAGGGCCGCCGCGCATGAAAAAAGGGAAGGGCGCCTTGGCGGCACACCTTCCCTTTCGACACGTAGCGTGTCGGCGTTCAGTAGACTTGCACATCACCGGCAACGAGCATTGGGCGCGGTGCCGGCAGCGGGTCTGCTATTCGTCTTCGGGGACCGGTTCGCCTTCGGGGACCGGCTCCTCTTCCACTTCGAGGACCTCCTCGGTCTCGATCTCGGAAACTGCCTCGTCCTCTTCCTGTACTGGCGGAGGCTCGGGGGGAGTCGTCGTGGGCTCAGGGCAACCAACGGCGAAAACGCACAGGCTGACCACCATCAAAAACAGTGCAAAGTACCTCATTTAACCACCTTTCTTGAAAACAGTGGATTGTTGGGTGTACACAGCAGAAAGCTATCCTGCTGCCTCCTGCCTCTTAGATACTGTCCCCTGGGTTTTTATTCCCGAAATATGTAGAATGCCGGTAGAAAGGCGTCTGAAACCCCGCGACGTGCGATCTGCACAACCAACAACCGGGGCTGGACGCCGCCGCCTGACCGCTTTCTTGCCGGTTTTCGGCAATTTGGGGAATATCAGCGGCGTTTTCTGCCTCTTAGAAGAAGGACCGGGTATGGCCGACGATCATACCGGGATGGACATTGACCGGCTTGTTGCCGAGCACCACCAGGCGGTTTACCGCTACGCCTACCGGCTGGCCGGGTCGACCGCCGACGCCGAGGACCTTACCCAGCAGGTCTTCCTGATCGCTCAGCAGAAGCTGGACCAATTGAGACAGCCCAAAGACGCCCGCGGATGGCTCTTCGCAATACTGCGAAACAGCTTCCTCCGCGGTCGGCAGCGGCTCGCCCCGGTATCGACGGCGACGTTGGAACTCGACATCGACTCCATCCCGGCCGAAATCCCCGACGAAGACGACATCGACCGTGAACGGCTGCAAGCGGCCATCAACGAATTGCCCGACGAATTCCGCGTGGTGCTCGTAATGTTTTACTTCGAGGAGTGCTCCTACCGCGAGATCGCCCAATCGCTCGACATGCCCATGGGCACGGTGATGAGCCGCCTGGCCCGGGCGAAGGGGCACCTGCGAGCCAAACTCTTCGAACCGGAACCGACCCAAGGACCTACGCTGCAACCGCGTACCGCCACCCAGCAGGGCTAACGCCATGGACAAGAAGCCGATCCGTGACGAGCGAATCCTTGAGGCGATCGAGGCGTGCCGCCCCGGGATCGACGATCTCGCGGATGCGGATTTTGCGCATCTCGCCACGGCGATCGCGGCCGATCCTGGGTTGGAAGACCTTTATGAACGGCTCCAAGCGGTCGATACGCGCGTGGCGGCCGCCCTACACGACGTCACTGTCCCGGAAGGATTGGCCCGGCGGCTGACCGACCACTTGGCGGCGGGCAGAGCCCGGTCCGTGGAGCTTGCCGAAGCGGTGGAATCGCCCGCGCCGCAGCGCGACGCTTCGGCCCGGCCGCGGAGCGTCTCTCGCCGGTGGCTCGTGATGGCCGGCGGCACACTCACGGCCGCGGCGGTGCTGCTCGCGGCCGTGTTGGTCAACATGACGCGTACGTCGGAAACTTAGGACGCCGTGGGCGTGCGGCAGTTCGCCATCGAGTTCTTTAACGCCGAGTCGCCCGAGCCGGGATATCTGCTCGCCGAAAAGCCACCGCCGCGCGACTACCCGCCCAGCGAAGGCGTGCTGTGGCTGCCATCGATGCGATGGCGGTCGGTCCGCGGGCTGTTAGGCAGAAGCGGCGTGGCCTACGACCTGTCTGGCGGCGGTACCCTGGCGACGCTCTACGTGGTCCGGCGCCGCGTGGCCGGCTTGCCGAACCTGCCGCCGTCACGCCCGGGCCTAACCACCGCCGGTTGCTCCGTGTCGGCCTGGCAATCGGACGAGCTGCTATACGTGTTGGTTGTGCGTGGCGGCCCGAAGAGATACCAACGCTATCTCAACCTTCCCCGTGGTCCGGTTACCTAGCGCACTCAGTCTTGCCGCCATCCGAGGAAGCGATATTCTGAAACCGGCACACCCATGTCCGCGCCTGCAACGGCATGACGTGGACACGGCGGCTAGACCATACAACACCGCGGG
>JAUWWA010000248.1 GCA_030617125.1 Pirellulales bacterium
AAACCTCGGTAGCCTCCGGTCCCGCTTGCCCGGCGGCGGCAGTAGCGAGACCATCCGCCCCAAACGCCCGGGGATCAGCTTCAGCAACCGCAATCGGTCGGCCACGTCGAACAGTCCCACCCGCTGCAAGAACCGCACCGGCATCAGCGCCGTTCGCATCCGATCGGCGTACGGGAACAGTCGCAGCAAGACCAACTCGCGGAACCAGTCGAAGCGTTTCTCGGCCCGTGTGTCCGACTCCGCCACGGCCAGCCGGAACGGCTCGATCAGGCGGCCGTACTCGACGCCGGAAGGGCAGGCCGTCTCGCACGCGCGGCAATCCAGGCACAACTCCAGGTGCCGGCGCATGCGGTCGGTCAGGTCCGATTGGCGCTGGGCGACCATCCGCATGAGTTGGATGCGGCCGCGCGGGGAGTCGTTCTCGTTGCCCAGTTCAACGAACGTCGGGCAGGTCGGCGCACACATCCCGCAGTGCACGCAGCGCAGGAACAGCGCGCCGTCGATCCCCGCCGCCGGATTGCGGCCGCTCGGATGGTTCGCGTTATCGAAACCGTGCGTGTCCATCAGCTTCCGTAGTCCAATCGGCCCGGGTTGAGGATACCTTGCGGATCGAATCGATCCTTGATTGCGCGGACTACCGTAGCGGCATCGCCGGGCGGGCCCCAAACGTCCCGCGCGGTGAGTTGCCGGTCGTCGGCGTGCGACAGCAGCACCACGTTGCCCCCAGCTTCGGCCGCGGCGCCGCGCAGTTCTCTCCAAGGCAACGTTGTGGGAGGCGTTTCTGACGGCGACAAGGCGACGGGAGGCGTCTGCGACGGCGACCACCCCACGCGAATCACGCCGTTGCCGGCGTGGGCCTGAATGGAACACCGCGAATCCAATCGCAACACTTGCTCGATCATGGCGACCGTCGCGCCGGGCCGCACGTTGATTTGCACGTCCGCCGGCAAGCCGCCGAGCCAGTCCCAGGCAGCGGCAGCGTCGGCCGGTTCGATGGTGATCGGCGTCGAAATACCCGCCTCGCTCCATTCCTTGCGCAGTTGCCCGACCATCCAATCGACCTCGAGTTCAGACCCTTCGAACCCGACGATCACCCGCGCCGCGCTCGATTCGAGCATCGGCCCGAGCACCGCGCCTTGCTGTTGAGCAGGGCCGGCGAGCAGTTCCACGGCCGCCGGCAACGTCTGTGTGTGGACCAGGGCGGCGAGTATCCGTTCGGCCGCGTCGAAGTCGCCCACCTCGCAGACGACCAAAGCGGACGCCTCGGGCATGGGACGAACCATGAGCGTCACTTGCGTGATCACGCCGATGGGGCCCAGCGAGCCGACCATCAGGCGGCAAATGTTGTAGCCGGCGACGTTTCTCACCACTCGGCCGCCGCCGGAGAACTCCATGCCCGTGCCGTCGACCACGCGCACGCCGATTACGTAATCCCGCATCGTGCCGTAGGCGTATCGCCGCGGCCCGCTGGGAGCGGTTGCCACGACGCCGCCGACGGTTGCCCGGTCGGCATGCGGAATGTCGACCGGCAACCGCTGCCGGTGCGTCCGGAGGTGTTCGGCCAGTTCGGCGATGGTCAATCCGGCATCGACGGTGATGGTCATGTCGTCGGCCGGGTAGTCGATCACGCGGCTGAGCTTCTCGAGCGAGAGTCCCACGCCCGGTGCGGTCGGCCGCCCGCCGTAGTCCAGTGCCGTCCCTCCACCGATCGGATAGACCGGCATCTTGTCCCGAAACGCCCCGCGCACAACCTCCGCCACCTCGGCCGCGTCGGCCGGTGCGTTCGTCTGCGTCAAGGGAAGGGCGTCGGTGGTCATGTAGTCAGTCGTCGGTGGTCAGTTGTCAGTTGTTAGTTGTCAGTAGCCAGTTGTCAGTAGTCAGTAGTCAGTTGTCAGTTGTGACTTGGAACTACTGACATTCATCCTTCATCCTTCATCGTTCATCCTTCATCCTTCATCCTTCATCCTTGCTATTTCTCGGTCCGGCAACACCTTTCCCGGGTTGAACCGGCCCGCGGGATCGAAGGAGTGGCGGACTCGGGCCATGGCCGTTAGGTCTTATTCGGAGAACAATCGTTCCATCAGGTCAACTTTCTCAATGCCGATGCCGTGTTCGGCCGTGATGCTGCCGCCGCACTGGATGCACGCTTCGAGCAACTCCCGGCCGGCGGCCAGCGCCCGGGTTACCTGGTCGGGGTCGCGATCGTCGAAGAGTACATTTGGGTGGACGTTGCCGTCGCCCGCGTGAGCAAGATTGACGATCCGCAGTTGGTGCTTCCGGCCGATTTCGGCAATCCGGCGAAGGATTTCCGGCAGCCGAGTTCGTGGCACCACGCCGTCCTGGCAAAGAAAGCTGGGGCTTAAACGTCCCAACGCCGCGCCCGAGGACTTGCGGCACTGCCACAACCGCTCGCGCTGCCGTGAGTCGGCGGCGTGGAGCAGTTCGCGAGCGCCGCAGTCGCGACAGAACTCGATGACGCGCTCTTGCTGGGCGTCGAGCCCGACGGCCGGGCCGTCCAACTCGATCACCAGCATCGCCCCGGCGTCCAGGGGCAGGCCAAAGTGCATGGTCTCCTCGATCGCCGCCATGATGCCCTGGTCCATCAGTTCGACGGCGGCCGGGATGATGCCTGCGGCGATGACCCGGGTGACCGTGCGGGTGGCGTCGTCGACGGTGTTGAAGACGGCGCGCATGGTGCGGTAATCTTGCGGGTCGCGGGTGAGCCGGACCCAAATCTTCGTGACGATGCCCAGCGTCCCCTCGCTGCCGACGATCAATCCGATCAGGTCCAACTCGCGGGGGTTCTCGACCGGGGCGAGCCGCACGATCCACCCGTCGCCCAATACGGCCTCGATGCCGAACACGTGGTTGACGGTGACGCCGTACTTCAGCGTGTGGGGGCCGCCGGCGTTGGTGGCCACGTTGCCGCCGATGGTGCTGGCGGCCTGACTGGCCGGGTCGGGAGCGAAGTGATATCCGGTGCCGGCCAGGTGCTGCGTGAGCCGCAGGTTCGGCACGCCCGCCTCGACCACGGCCATGCGGTTGCGAAGGTCAATCTCGACAATCCGGTTCATCCGCGCAAGCACGACTACCACGCCGCCGCCCAGCGGAACGCAACCGCCGGACAGGCTTGTCCCGGCGCCACGCGGAACCACCGGCACGTCGTGCCGCTTCGCAAGCTTGACGACCTCGGCGACCTGCTGGGTGGACTGCGGCAAGACGACGACGTCGGGGCGGCGCCGCTCGATGGTGTATGCGTCGCAATCATAGACCGCCAATTCGGACGGTGCCGAAAGGACGTTCTCGGCGCCGAGTCGTGCGCGCAACTCTCGGACAAGAGGCGTATGGATCATGAGCCCTCAAATCGGGGTGTGCGTCGGTCAGCCGGGGCTGTCTTCAACGGCTCGCAGTTACCTGACTGATCGGGTCAGACCAGTTGACCAGGCCGAGAACCGCATGAAAGCGGTCGCAACAAACAGCAAGTCAATTATAACCCGGCCGGCTGCGTTCCGCCTACCGTTTCACCGGATGGCCCAGCTTCTGCTCGACGCTGGCAACCTTGGTCTCCAGGCCGCCGGAACGGCCCTTGCGGTAGTCGAGCTTCACGGAACATTCGATCCGGTTGCAGTCGGCGGCCAGGGCGTCAAAACACCGCCTGACCACATCGATCACCTCGTCGAACTCGCCTTCCAGGAGGGTGCCCATGGCGCCGCAGCGATAGTCCAGCCCGCTGTGCTCGACCACGTCGAGGCATCGGGCAACGTAGCGGCTGAGACTCTCTCCCTTGTCGAGCGGAAACATGCTGAATTCGAGTAGGACCAAGACGCTGTCTTCCGTATAGGTATTCCGCGAACAACTCCCGGCTCGGGCGCGGAATGACGATTTCGGAGACCAGCAGTCCACGCTTGCGAGCTTCGGCGGCTGCGGCTTGGATGCCGGCGCGGACGTCGGCCACGGTGCCGGTCATCAGGCAAAGGCCCTTCCCGCCGAGCGCCATGGCGATGTGGATGCGCAATAGCGTTACCCGTGCGGCCTTGGCCGCCGCGTCGGCGGCGGCGACGACGCTGGCGCCGCTGAACGTCTCGATCACACCCAACGCCCCGGCCTCTTCCGGCGCGAGTGTGATCGACTGGCCCAATGCCGGGAAGACCGACTCGTGGACATTGGGGATCACCAAGTGGTCGATGATGGCCTCGTCGGCGCCGGCCAGCCCGGCCTGGATGGCGGCCTCGACATCGCTGACCGAGCCGGTGAGGATGATCAGATACTTGCC
>JAUWWA010000385.1 GCA_030617125.1 Pirellulales bacterium
GCATGGCACAAAGCCGCGACCGGTGGTCGCGACAATGTGGCCGGCGCGACCGGCAGTCGCGGCTTTATGGGCTGGCGCGGCCGCGGTAGAACTCGCGGACTTGCTCGGCCCACTCGGCCGGTGGCTCGAATCGTCCCGACTCGCGGAGATTGTCGATCTGCTTGCGCTGCGTTTGGCCGCCACGCAACTGCGTGCCGCCGCGGCGCAGGCCGAGGCTCTTCAGCGCCTCGTCGAGCGCCTTGTGGACTTTCTCGCTTTCGGCGCCTTCCCTGGCGGCCGCTTGCTTCAACTGCCGCCAACGCGCCAGAAACTGCCGTGCCTCCTCCGGCGTCCAACCGAGCTGATCGAGCAACTCACGGTTGCCCTTATCCATCTGGTCGCGAAGGTGTTCCAGCGCCAAGTCGGTGGCCTTTCGGGCGTAGTCGAGGTTGGGTTCGTCGCCGCCGGATTCGGAGGTGGTCGGCGGCTGGGAATCGCCGTCGGGCGCGGCGCCGGGCTTGCCGCCGGCAGTCGGATTGCCCGACCCGCGTGCGGCCGCTCCTTCAGACGTCCGGTCGCTCGGGTGCCCGCCGTCGGGAGGTTTCTCTTGCGGGGTCCCGCGCTGCGAGGGATCGTCTTGCCGGCCGGTTCTCTCGCCGGCGTCTTTCCCACCCGGTTGCTGTCGTCTCTTGCCGGAGCCGTCCTCGGAAGATCGCTTCGCGGAGGCGCCGGTTTCGCGATCGGTTTCGACCTGGTCTCCGCCGCGCTGGCCGGTTTCACCTTCGCCGGGTTCGCTTCCGCGCGAGTCGCCCTGATCGGCCTCGGAGTGCGACCCGCCGGTGCCTCGGCCGGCCTGAGGCGACTGCTGTCCGCCGCCTTTCTCGCCTTCGCCGGAGCGGTCGCCGGCGGTGTCGCCTTTGCCGTCCGATTGCTTGGGGCTGATGCTGGGCGACTCGGCCGGGTCTTGTTGCGGTTTTCCCGCGCCTGGGCCAGTATCATCCTGCTGCCGGTGCGGCCGGTTATCGCCTTGAGCAGCAGGCGAGCCGGAGCCGTCGTCCGACGACTTATCGCTGGGCGACTCTTGTTTGCCCGAGCGCTGCTGAGCGCCTCCCGGTTGCGCGCCGGATTGGTTATCTTCGCCGGATTCTCCCTTTCCGTCGGAACCCTTCTTGCAGCGCGGTTCTCCCTGGCACTCCGGGTGGTCACACTGTTGCTGCTCACCGGCCTGTTGGTCGCCGCCTTGCTGCTGTTGCTGCTGCTGGTGTTCGAGGATTCTCTCGAAGGCGTCGCCATCCTGGGTCTCGGGATCGATCGGCTCGTTCTGCCGATCGCCTTGCGAACCGTCGTCTTGCTGCTGCTGGTCGCCTTGTTGTTGCTCGCCACCTTGCTGCTGCTCGCTGCCTTGCTGCTGCTCGCTGCCTTGCTGCTGCTCGTCGCCTTGTTGTTGCTCGCTGCCATGCTGCTGTTCACCACTTTGCTGTTGCTCGTCGCGCGCTTGCTGGTCGCCCGATTGTTGTTGGTCTTCCGGCTGCTGTTGGTCCCCCTGCTGTTGCTGGTCGCCGCGCTGCTCGCCTTGCTCGTCGGGCGATTGATTCTGGACGTCTTGCGCACCCTTGTCGGAACTTTGGCCGGCGTCGTCGCCCGGCCCTTCGCGTTGGATCGTCTCGCGGGCAACGACGTTAATCCATCGCCGGGCGGTTTCGGCGTGTCCGGGCTCGGGGAGTTTGTTGTCGTCGGCCTCGGCCCAATAGGTCACGCGGTCGCCGGCCTTCAATCCAAGCCGTTCCGGCTCGAAGGCGTATTCTCCCCTGAATTCCCCTTGGTACGGCTCGCTGAGCAACGGCCGGACAGGCAACGCGCCAGCGTCGTGTTCGGCGCGGAACCGCACGCGCCGCAGCGCGAAGTCGGGGTCCTCGGCCCGAACGCGGATGGCCAGCCGCCCGTCCTCGGCCACGCTGACCTCGTCTTCTTGCGGTTCCTCGAAGCGCACTTGCGGCGGCAGGTCGGGGATCACTTCGATACGATAGCGGATCGGCCGCGGGTTCATCCGTCCCTGGCGGTCGGTGAAGCGGAGTTGATAGCAATCGTGCCGCGGCACGCTCGGATCGGCCGAATCGAGCCGCAACGCGAATCGGCCGACAGCCGTCTTTTCCTGGGCGTCCATTTCCAGGCCGCGCAGCCCATCACAATCGAGGTCGATTTCCGCCCGCTTGATTTCCCGATTCGTGGTCGCGTGGATGGTGACCTTGGTTCCCTCGATCGCGCGGATGTCGCCCTGGTGCTCAATGGTTCGGTCTTCGATGCCGGTGTATTCCGGGTAGTCGTACTCGACGGCGTCGACACGAATCGTCGGCGCGGTCTGCACCTCGACCCGAAAGGTGGGTGTGCGACAGTCGCCTGCGGTCAGGTAGTACTCGTAGTCCTGCTGCAAGCCGCGATTGCCCGGCGGCAGTTGGCACTCGTGGCGGTAGGCGCCCTCCGGCAGCGTCATGGGAATGGTCTGGTCGGTGCTCTGGCCATCGGCGGTCGAGTAGACCAACGCGACCGGCTCATCGTCGTTGACACCGTTGACCTCCGCCGAGACGACGACATGGTCGCCGTGGAACGCTACGATGTCCCCGGGCTTGACGTCTTCGATGGTCACGCGAGTTGGTGCTTGCAGATCGGCCCAAGGCCAGAGCACCCGAGCGGCCGAGGTGATCGGATTCTTTGGCGAGAGCAGCAGGTACAGGCAGCAGACGGCCAGCGTGCCGACCAGCAAGTAGCCGAGCCGGATAACGCTGGAGTGGTCGACCGCCGCCTCCGGATGGACTTGCGAAAGGTCGGCCGCCGCGCGGTGCTCCAGGGCGTGATAAACCACGCCCGGCACTTGCTCGCGACGGCCGCGCAGAAACAGGAAATTGATCAGGCTGTTTTTTAGCGTCGGCTGGCTCTGTTCGATGGTATGCGCGGCGAAGATCGGGTTGATCCGCCGGATCAGCGGCGGGAGGATGCAACGGGCGAAGTAGTACCCCCCGCCGCCGACGAGACCGGCAAGCAGCAACAGCCGCCCGGCGAACCCCAGCCCGCCGGGAATCAGCCAATGGTCCGCCGCCGCAGCGGCCAGCAGATAGGCCAGTGCGGC
>JAUWWA010000311.1 GCA_030617125.1 Pirellulales bacterium
CACCAAACTCACACGCAGGGGGGCGGCAATTGCTGACACTTGGCCCCTTACAGGTCAACGCGGACGGAGTTTTTGGGAGGGACAGGGGCGTTTTCGGGCCGATTACCAAGTATTTTGGGAATTCTTGGGGGTAAAACTGCTTGCAATCCTCGTGGTCCATGATACACTCAGGGTCGTGCCGTTTGGGTAAGTTGCTCGGCATGGCCCGGCCCTGAACAGCTACGCTCGCACGACGGAACGAGAATGAGAGAATAACGAGGAGGCAAGTAAGGATTCCGCAGGAGCTTGACGATGAACGGGTGCATCGTACAACGTGTCATTTGGTCGGCGGCGATTGTGGGTCTAACGCTGGTGCTGTGGGCAGAAACGTCCCATATCGCCGGACGCGCGACTCTTGCGGAAGATCGGGGCGTTGCGAAGGGGACGCTTGCGGTCGGCGCCGCCGATGTCGTCAACAAGCCGAGTAGCGAAGGAGTTCGCCAGCCGCGAAACGAGTTGGTCCGTACGCTCACGGTCACGTTGGAAATCGGCCCGAATGGAAAAGATCTCCACGAACCTGTCGCCCTTGATTTGGGCTTGGGGTACCCGTTATGGTTGCATCCTCTGGGCAGGCGATCTAGAGAACCGGCGAGATTTGGCGCCGTTCCGCAGCGCGCCACGGTGACACGCGAGGCGCGCGCGGTATCGCGCGCATCCTTCACGTTCGACGTGGCGGGCGTCCCGGGACGGGACGTTTTGCGGACCACGTCGCAATTGCTGGCCAACACAAGAATCTCGGATATCAGCCGCGTTGGAATTGCCAGCGTCGGACTGGGCAACTGGGAACTCGCCGCTTACGAAATCACGATCAATGGCCAGCCTTTCGCCTCCAGCCAACCCGCCGACGCAACGGCTCAAACGGCAGCCCGTGATCAGCTCGCCGGGCTGCGGAGCCAAATCGTCGCGCTCCGCAAACAAGTCGCGGATCTAGAGGGCATCAAGAATCCAAACGCGGCGGATCTGCAGCGACTGGCCCAGCTCGACTTGAAACTCTCGTCCCTGCTGATCGAGGAGAACGCCTTCCGGGTTCGTCACAAGCTTGCCCCCAGCGCCAAAGACGCGCATGAGGCCGCCCGGCTTCGGCTGGCGCAAATCGACTAACAATTGACCTCCGCGGAACAGAGCGAAGGGAGCAATGACACAGTGGAGTCCGCGCCGCCCGTCAGGGAGGACACGCCGCTGCGGCTGGAAAAACAACGGCTCGAGAAGCAGATCCGGGGCGAGTATCCGTGGTTCGTGGATGCCGACTTTCAGCCGGTTCGAAAGTCCGACGAAAACACGCCACGAATCCAATCGGCAACAGTTACTCTTGAAACGTGCACGCATGCGGGAGCAGACACGCGAAACTTCGTCTATTTCTCGGCTGGGGGCCGAAAATTTCTCCTTGGCTCGGAGTTAGTCCCGCTCACCGGTGAAGAGGGCCCGCAGCGATTCACACTGGATTTGACATCCGCGCCGCTGACCGCCGCGCAACCACGTCAGTGGGGTTTGGGTATGTTGGCGGGGCCATCGTCGTACGCCGTGGTACCAGACCGCTGGCATCCGCGACGCGTCACGGTGGAGATGAACGGCAAGGTCGCCTACGACAGCGAGTTGGACAGCGTGGATCGGCGATCGCTGCAGTCCATCCGCCTGATCCCGCCTGCCCATCTTGATGAAAGTGGGCAGGTTGTGGAGAACCCATCGACACCGCGTGAGGTTTACATGTGGCGCGTCGGCAGCGACGACGGACTCGACAGGGAAAGCGGCAAGCCCCTGCCGCTGCCGCAGCCCAGCGATCCAGATTGTCCTAAGGCCGAACCGGGCCTGCCGGTCGAGCCTCCGCCGCCGGGGCTGGACATGCCGGTGTTTCCGCCCGGGGCGAATCCTTTTCCTGGAGAGGCGTATCCAGGTCCCGGCTGGCAGCCACCGCCCAGCGGCGGCCCGGGTTGGACACCACCGCCAGGCTGGCAAGCTCCTCCCGGGTGGCAGCCGCCCCCGCCGCCTACTTCACCGCAAGGTTCGACCCCGGCGACGACGGGGCAACCCTTTCATGTGAAAAACGTCCGGCTGACCAACGGCTGGAAGGTCACCGATGCGTTTACCATCGAGTGGGATTGCGCGGGAGACCAAAGTAAGATCAGCCACTTCCACGTATCGTTGCGAGTGGTCCGGCCTGATCGGAGCGAGGTCTACTTCGCCGCGCTCGCCAAGAACGACAAAGTCCCCGTAGGGGCGCGGAAATGGACCGGTTCGATCGACAAGTCGATCACCGGCCAGATCAAGGAGCCGTTCTACTTTGTGGCACCGATGGTCGTCGCCGTGCCCAAAGACGCGAAGAAAAGCTCGCCGCATCACGAGTGCATTGGGCGGGCGCGGGCGATCTTTCCCGCCAACGCGAACCCGACCCAGCAACTGCTGCCGCGGTGGTACACCTTCACCGACAGCGTCAGCAAATCGACCACAGCGAAGAAGAACATCCCGCACGGCCAGCCGCCCAAGACCGCCCTCCGCGCGGTCTGGACAAGGGACCACGCCGACAGCCACTACGCGATCCCCTTCGGCAGCCCCCGTCCCGGCTCGCACGTCGGCGTGCGTACGCAGCAGGGCGATATCGTCACGGTTTGCTACAAGGCGCCGGACATCAGCGGCAAGCGACTGTTGGTGGCCCACGTGGGCTTTCTGGGAGGCAGCAAGGGAAGCAACCAGGTCGACGTGGATGTGGATTGCCGCTGGGTTAACAAGTCAGGCCAGCCGCTGTTCGCTTATCGGCAGATCTCCCGCAAGAGCGTGACGGCCGCGGCGCCGCTACGCGGAATCGAACGGCCCGTCGATACCGCCGACGCGGGCGGCTCCGGACCGTTCCATCTGGAGGTCATCTTCACGTTCGAGGGTGGCGCCATCGACTTGGCGCACCCACCGGCACTGTTCGGGGTGCGGCTGTTGCATATCCCGGCGGGCAAGACGTACAAGGGACCGCGGGTGCGGGCCGACCTGGCCATTGTGCCCCAGAAGAGTTGGCTGATCCCGGGCAAGGATCGCAAGGCGAAGATCCACCTCATGCCGCAGGTCGCGGTCCAGAATCGCGGGCCGCACGACATTCCGGCGCAGTTGCTTAAACAACTCGAGCTCACCACGTGGTACTACACGGGAAAGTGGGGCAACGAACTCCACGAGTACAAAGATGTGCACACACTAACCAACAAGTTTCCCACCGATCGGCCGTGGCGCAAAAAAGAAATCCGTTTCATCACACCAACGCACCCCCAAAAACTGCCCGGTGGCGTGTTCTTGACTTGGCAAAAGCTGTTCCGGGCGAAGACAACCATCCGTGTGCCCGCTGGCCAGAAGCTGGTAGATCCGAACCTGACGAACAACGTCTACAACAAGGAATACAAGCCGCCACTGGTGCTCGGTAAAGGGCCAGGAGCCTACGAGGTCCTCGTGTTCGAACATCCCAACTATGGAGGCGAGTTAACCAGTTGGGAGTGGGAACCGACGATGCGGCAGCGATTAGTCTGGTACGTGGGCGACGACTGGAACAACCGTATCTCTTCACTCAAGATCGGGTCCAAGGTGAGGCTCTATACGTTCAACGGCACCTATTTCTATGCCTATGGTCAAGAAGCCGGGAAAGATTCGTATTCCGTCTTGGGCCCTACCGAAAAGCCAAGTCTCGGCTGGTTCGACA
>JAUWWA010000318.1 GCA_030617125.1 Pirellulales bacterium
ACGCCTGTTCGGACTGCGAGAAGACGACATCCGAGCCATCAGTATGTATCAGTGCAATAGGGTGGACGTGCAGCGATGGCGAGTTTTGATACAGGCTCACGAGACCGGTTGTAATGCCCAGTTGTTTGCGGCCATCGGCTACTGCATTACGAATCGAAGTAGCTTCAACATCATACCTGATAAACATCAATTGTTCGTTGGGTTCCGTAATCTCTGTCAGGTATTTCTTAGGCAATTTTGATCGGGCAACCGGCGAGAGGCCATCTCTCCGAATCGCTGAGTGGATCTCCGAGAGAGGGCCGACAACAGCGAGCGTACATTGGTACTTCTTTGACCCAGCGGTTGACAGCCCGACAACGTCTTCAAAGATCTCGCCAGGCTCGCGAGATGGATCTTTGGTGAGCGGGTCCCAAACGTCGTTGTCTTCCTTGCCATGTTGGAAAGCGAAAGTCGCGAGACGTCGAATGCACTTGTGAGCTGCCTTCTTCTTCCTCGGAAGTGCATTAATCGCTTTCGTTGCAGCTTCAATACAGGCCCGTTCGTATTGATCTCGATATTCAACAAGGACCTGACACGCAGTGAGAACTCCCACCGACGAACGTTCATCTACAAGACACTGAGCGCGAGAGCGATACTCCGGAAGCTCGCTAAGAACCTCGTCCTCCTCGACTAACGCTTGTTCCAATTCCTTCTGAATCTTCTCGACGTGGCTCTGGAAACGAGGTTCTTTTTGCCAACGTTCGCTGATCTCGGCAAGCTCGTCGATCAACGACGGGACGTTGTGAAGACGAGGCTGGTTCGAGTCAGGCGTGAACGCATAAAAGAGTTCGTGCCAAGACGAAATCAGAAAGGTAGACGCCGCGTGTCTTGAGAAGTCAGGCTTGTCCGGTGACCACATTTCGGACCTAGCAAAAGAAAGGCACCCAAGTGGGTGCCGGAGTATGGTAAGGGCCTAGGGTGCGTAGGCCGAAGCCTAACGCACCGAAGGCCCATGATATCTTCATCAACGATTCAATTATACCGTGAATCTGGGGCGGGTCAAGGGTATTCTCTCGACTGAACTCCTATCGTCAATAGAAACGCCCATCTTAACAGCAAGGAAGAAAGGCTCTTCCGTTTCTAGGTGCAAACCCCCGGAAACTTGCGAGCCAGCGTGACCTGCCGGGGACCACCCCCGGCGACTACTGCTAGCTTGAGCAGAAGAATCGGCGTTGTCAAGGGCTGAAAGCCCGCAAAAGCCGGATTTCTTGGCATATTTCGGCGTATGCCCCCCCACCGCAGAGGTGTTTTGTAGCCGATCTTTTGCGCAACTCGTTGCGGCACAGTGGCTTACGCCGATCTGAACCGTTCGGCACGACGATCGGCGGATTCGGGACGTTGCCCTTGGTCTGCCGCGGCCACTGCGGTTATCTGGGGATTCCGGGGACACGTGGATTCCGGGGACACGGGGATTCCGGGGACACCATGGATTCCGGGTGGATTCCGGGGACACCATACTAGTTTTTCTTCTTTGGCGGGCGGCCGCCCTTGGGGAGACTTGGGATCGCGCCGGGAAATAGGGATGAAGGGCGATCGTTGGTTGGGTTTTCTCTTGAAATTGGCCGCGCGGTGTGATAGGTTGGTTCATGTGGGGAAGGATGAAGGACGATGATTTGGAGTTTTGCAGACGGTGAGAGAATGCCGTGCACTATTGTGGGTGATCGACGCGACTCGCGCATTTTTGGGCTTCTGAAGGATGCCTCAAAAAAATTCCCTCACACCGGCGATCAGGCGGCAAGGTAGGGCGGGTAGGCGTGCCGATCGTTGTATCCATGTCCATGCCTACCCGCGGCTGCGCCGCGTGAAGGCATGCCACCGGGCCGGCTACACCGCGCTGCGAAGCGGTCGGACTTTGACGCTGCTGCCGGCGGCGGCGCTGAGCAGCCGCTGCCAGCTTTGGGGGGAGCCCGGCGTGAGTCGGCCCAACAGCCGAGGGGTGTTGGCCTTGGTGACTGCCGTCGGGTTGTCAGGCACCAGGTACAAGTGAAGCAGCGCCAAGACCGCGATGCCGGCCGGGTCCAGCGCCGGGGCCGGGATGTCCGACTCGCCGATCCGCTCAAGCGGCAACTGGCAGCGGTGGCCGATCTCGCGCAGCAGCATCCCGTTGTGCCGGCCGCCGCCGGTCACCACGATTTCGTCGATCCGCGCGTCTTCGGGCAACCGCCGCCGCAGGGCCAGCGAGACCGTCTCGGCGATGAAATGGGTCGCCGAGCATAGCAAATCCCGGACCGACCAGCCGGAATCGACCGCCATCTGCAAGGCGTCGGTCAGGAACCGCTCGGGCCGCACGCCGCGAGGGTCCCAGCGAGGCAACGGGCGGTTGAAATAGGGATCGGCCAGCCAGTGGTCAATCAGTTCGCCGATTCGCCGGCCCTGCACGGCCATTCGTCCGCCGGGGTCGAACCGGTGACTGCCGCCGGTGAGCCGCTCGACGAGACGATCCAACAGCCGCATGCCGGGGCCGACGTCGAACGAGAGGATTCGCGAGGCGGCCTTCTCCTCGGCCGCCGGCGGCAGGTACGTCATTCGCACCGTTTGCCCCAGGTTCAACAGCACGCGGCTGCGGAGCGGATGTTTCAGCAGGACCCATTCGGGTACGGCGGTGATGGGCCCACCCAGCCCGCCCTGGGCAAGGTCCCGAGCGGGAAAGGCATCGATCACGTTCAGCCCGGTCAATTCGGCCAGGCGCGCGGCGTCGCACAAGCCGAGATACCCGTCTGCTCCGCTGCGATCGTACTTCCAGAACCCCGGATCGTGCACGCCGACCGCCAGGATTCGCCCCGGCGCAACGCCGAGTCCGGCCAGCAGTTCATGCACCACCGCCGCCTCGATCTCGGCCAGTTCGGCGCGGAGCAGGACGAGCGAATCGGCCGGGCACGAGCCGGCCTTGCCCGGCGGGCCGAATCGGGCCGACGTCTCTCTGGGCACCTCGGCGTCGGCCGTGCCGGCGACGTGGACATCCGCCTGAAGCCCGTGCCCCGCCGCGCCGACCAGGGCAGCCGTCACACGAGCACACCCGGGCGAAACCAGCACGCCAACCGCAAAGCGGCGCGGGTCGCCGCCGCGCGGCATGTCGAGCGGGAGAACCGCGGCCATCGTCTTCCCTCTCCCTACGCGACCATGCGGACTTCGAGCACCTTACCAGTGATGCCCGCGATGAACTCCTCGAAAATCCGCAGGTCGAGTGCGGAGGCGGAGTCGCTTTCCGGGTGGAACTGGGTTCCCAGTGCCCACCAGTCGTCCATCGTGCTTTCGATCGCCTCGATCACGCCGTCGGGGCAGCGTGCCGTAACGGCGAATCCCGGGGCGACATCGTCGATCGCCATGTGGTGCAGACTGTTCACACGGATCTCGCCCTCGCCGTAGACGCGTTCCATCAGAGTGCCCATTTCCACGTCCAGGGCGTGACGGTGAGCGGGGTCCATGTTGTCCAGGTGCGGCAGTGCCTTGGGCAACGCCTCGGGGATATGCAGGTGCAAGGTTCCCCCCTGCGAAAGGTTCAGCAGTTGCATGCCGGAGCCGATGCCGAAAACGGGCGTCTTCCGCTCGGCCACGAGGTCCATCAGCATCCGGTCGAACAGCTCGCGACGGCTGTCGAGCAGTCGCATCGAGGGATGGACCATGAATCC
>JAUWWA010000034.1 GCA_030617125.1 Pirellulales bacterium
CTTCTACAACACGCAACAGCGCAATGCCGTGCTGGCGCCGCTGGAACATACCGGACTGCGCGGCGAGTTAGATGTGACTATCCGCATCGGCGGCGGGGGCATCACCGGCCAGGCCGACGCCTGTAAGCTGGGGATTGCCCGGGCGCTGAAGCTCTACAAGGAAGAACTCGCCGACACGCTGCGAGACTCCGGCTTGCTGACGCGCGACAGCCGCATGAAAGAACGCAAGAAGCCGGGACTGCACGGGGCGCGCCGCGGAACGCAGTTCTCGAAGCGGTAGTCACCTACCGGGTGTTGCAAACTTAACAGAGCGGATCCATGCCGCGCCGCAATCTCTTCATGCTGATCGCCGTCAGCCTCATCTCGCTGATGTGCTACCAGAAGGTGCCGACCAGCCGCTACGGCCGGGTCGTGGCCGACGCCATGGAGCAGATCGAGCGCCGTTATTACCAACCGGTCGAGTCGCGCAAGCTGTTCGAGGGCGCCATGCACGGGATGATCGCCCAACTCAACGACCCCTATTCCGGGTTCATCTCGGCGAAGAACCTGCCGCGGTTCCAGGAGGACCTCGACCAGCAGTTCGGCGGGGTCGGCATGGAGGTCTCGCTCGACCCGAAGACCAGGCAGATCATTGTGATGAGGCCCTTGGTCGGCACGCCGGCGTATGAGGCCGGCATCCGCGCCGGCGACATAATCCTCCGCATCGATGACCACGGCACACAAGGCATGTCGGTTCTCGACGCCGTCGGCTACATGCGCGGAAGGCCCGGCAAACCGGTCACCCTCTCCATCCTCCACGAAGGCGAACAGCAGCCAATCGAGGTCACGCTCGTCCGGGCGATCATCAAGATCGACACCGTGCTGGGCGATACCCGAGGCCCCGACGGCTCCTGGAACTGTTTCCTGGAAGGATACGGCCTTGTGGGAGACCGGCAGCCGTGCCGGATCGGCTATCTGCGGATCAACACGTTCGCCGAAAACACCGTCGACGAGATGCGAGCGGCGCTCGATTGGCTCGTCGACCATGGCATGCAGGCCCTAATCCTCGATCTGCGCAATGATCCGGGCGGGCTGCTCCGCGCGGCGACCGACGTGTGCGATGTCTTCATCGACTCCGGCGTCATCGTCACCAAACGTGGCCGCGACGCGCGGAACGAGGAAATTGTTCGAGCTACGGCGAAGGGCGCCTACAAGGACTTTCCTCTCGCCGTGCTGGTCGACCACGACAGCGCCAGCGCCAGCGAGATCGTCGCCGCCTGCTTGCAGGATCACCGCCGGGCCGTGATCGTGGGCGAGCGGACCTTCGGCAAGGGAACCGTCCAAGAGATTATCGACTTGAAGACCACTCAGAGTGCCCTCAGGCTAACCATCGCCAGCTACTGGCGCCCCAGTGGAAAGAACATTCATCGAACCAAGGACGCCGGCGAAGACGACGTCTGGGGCGTTACACCGAACGAGGGCTACGAAGTGATCGTCGAGGGTGAGGAGTTGAGGCAACTGCGAGAGTGGCGCCGCCGCCGCGACATGCCGGCCAACGCCAGAAGGCCGGGCGATGAACCGGCTGAGCCGTTCGTTGACCGGCAGTTAGCCAAAGCAGTCGAGTACATCGAAGGACAACTGGCTGAAGAGGAGTAGTGGACGGTAGGCGGTGGGCGGTAGGTGGTTGGTCCTTCCCGCCGGAAATTTGTCTTAGCGCCTTTACCGGATATACTACGTGCGAGGTCCGTCGGCGGTGATTACATCAACTGCCACTCACCCGTCGTTACTACGTAGAGTCCCAACAGCAGATTCGTGACGGCGTGCGCGGCGATGCAATCCCAGATGTTCCGCGTCTTGACCATCAGCCAGGTGACCATCGTGAACCACACGGCCGCCGCCAGCAACTCGCCCGGGTGCATCAGCATCGGCACTACGGTGCCGACGATCACCGCCGCGGCATTCACCTTGCCCAGCGGCACTTTCCACCAGTCGGCCTCGACCACGAAACGCATCAGGAACCCGCGCAGGAAGAACTCCTCGATCACCGGCACCACGGCCACCAGCCCAAGGAACCGCACGAAGAGGAATGCCCAGGCCGCGGCCGGATTGGCTTCGAGCCGGATGAAGGGGTCGTAGGCACTGCGGGCGCCGGAGGCGATGATCCCGCCGAGCCCAATCGGTTCCAGGAGCGGCTGGAGGAACTTGTGCTCGACGCCGAGCTTGCACAGCCCCACCCAAACAACGATCCCCACCACGCCGACCACCACCGCCAGCGGCCCGACGCGAAACGGAAACTCCCGGTAGCCCGGCAGCACAAACCACACGGCCGCCAAGGTCAGCAGGATCTTAGCCGTGTACACCCAGGGGTAATAGGCGTAGGGAATCGACGGCCAGTTGGAGACCTCCTCCGCTTTCGGCTCGATGCTGGTAATCAGCAGGAAGACGACAAGCGGCAGTAGGAACGTTAGCCAGCGATGCTTCTCGAGCAACGCCAGGCGGCCGCGCAACGCTGAGTTCAACTTGTTCGATGAAGACATCTTACTTACGTCCAACCGGCTTGCCGAAGTCGATTTCCGAGTGGCGATTATCGGGCGTGATCTAGTTCAACTTCGCAGCGCCAGGCTGTCTCCCTATTTCCGGATCTTCGTGATCATCGGCCGTCTCCCGTACGTGGGTACGTGGGCCGAATATACGTCGCCGCGCGTTTAATGTCAATGCTATTGCATGTGCGGTTGCTGTTGGGGCAACTGATGATTGCCTTGCAATTTCCGTGGAAGTGTGGTTTACTGGGTGGTAGGCGCCGGCGTCCACGCCGGGGGCGCATAACGCCGCTGTGCCGGCGGGAGCTAAACGTTCGTGTCATCCTCGCGGGACCTGCTATTATGATCGTCGCGTTGATCTTCTCTGCCCTGCTGTTTGCATCCGATCCGGGGTCGGCGACGGCTGACGATCAGATCACGGAAGCATCGAGAACGTTCAACGGCGTCCCGTTCCGCTACCGGATGGAGTTGTCGGCGCGGCGGGCCGGGTATCGAGTGTATCGGCTGACGTACCCGTCGCCGGTGGTCACGGCGCACGCGCCGAACAACACGATCCCGGCCGACTATTTCCTGCCAGACGGCATCGCTCCGCGCGACCCGCGGCGCCCGGCGGTTATCTGCCTGCACATTCTCGACGGTGATTTCGTACTCGCCGAGATGGTTTGCTCCTACTTGGCTCTGCGCGGTATCCCGGCGATGACGTTCAAGCTGCCGTACTACGGCGAGCGGGGGTTTCCGGAAGGCCTCAAAGCACTCGCCTCCGACCCGAAGCTCTTCATCGACGCCCTCGACCAGGCGGCGTCCGACGTGCGGCGGACCATCGACGTGCTCGTCTCGCGGCCGGAAGTCGATCCGCAGCATCTGGGCATCACGGGAATCAGCTTGGGGGGGATCGTAGCGGCCACGGCCGCCGGCGCCGAACCAAGGCTTTCCCGCGCCGTGCTGCTGCTTGCCGGCGGCAAGTTGATGCACTTGATCCACCACGCACGTGAAACCGCGCCGCTCGGCAAGCTGATCCGCCGCCTGCCACCCGGCCAACGTGCTCGGCTCGAAGCAAAGATCGCATCGGTCGATCCGCTCCGCTTCGCGCCAAGGCTCCGCGACCGCGCCCAAGGGTGCAAGGTGCTGATGATCAACGCCGCCCAGGATGAGGTCGTGCCCCGCTCATGCACCGAGAAGCTCGCCGCCGCGCTGGGCATCGCCGATCGAGTCGTTTGGCTGGAAGGCTTGGGGCACTACTCGGCAATTGCCGAACTGCCGCGTGCGCTGCGGGCGACCGGCGACTTCTTCGCCGAGGACCTGCCCGAAGGCGTGAACCCCGAGCCACCGCGGCGCGCCGCCGCGTTCGAAGCCATCGTATCGCTTCTGCGCCAAACGACCGAAATGCTTTCCGCCGAACCACCGCCGGGCCGATGTCATGTGGTCGATGTGGAAATCACGGCCACACCCAAGGGCCGGCAGCCCGTCGAAGCACGGCTGCGGCTGGTCCGCGGTTCGGCTCGGAAGTTCAAGCTTTGCGCGAAGCTGCCTGGCATCGGCGAGATCACCTTCGGCCAGGGCAGCTATCCCTGGCTGGCCACCGGCGAAGCGACCGTCGTCAAAGGCACGAAGAACCCCGGCGCCGCGCTGCGCCACCCGCTGGCCATTGCCGGGCCGCGACACTTCATGACGCTCCGCATGGCCGCCGGAGCACTCGGCGGCGCGGCCATGTCCCCCGACGTGCTGCGGCGATGGATCACGCTGGACAAAAAAGGGGACATGCTACTTGTTCGCCGCACCGCGCCGTTGAACAGCCAACTGACCCTGAAGCGAAAAAGCAGCATGTCCCCTTTTTACCCGCACGTTGCGCGGTTCGATACTGTGGACGTCACAGGAACGATCAAGTTCCACGAATGGCGAACCGGCGCGGCCTGCAAGCCGTCGGCGTTCGATCCGCCCGGCAACGCGGCCCAAGAGGAAATCGACGAGGCGGCGGTGTATGGGATTTTCTCAACGGCGCTCCAGGTGGCTTTCTGAGTGGGATTTCGTAATTCCGGGAGAATCGAACCGTTCGGCACCGGCGGCCATGGCGGGGATTTCCGCGGCGAGGACGCGGCGGCCAGACATTCGCATTCCCAGAATCGTGAAACGATATTCAGGCGGACCAATCGGGATCCGGCTGTTCGAGCACTTCGGGCGTGATGCCTTCGCACAGCGTGGCGACGGTCTGCTTGGCCATCGCGACGGCATCGGCATCGGCGTGGGCGTCGATGTCGATCTGGAACGTACGCGACTCGCCCGGCGCGAGGATCGCCACGCGGCCCTGCTGTGTCTCGAACGACTTGATGTTTGGGAAGTTGATGCCCGGCTCCAACCCGGTGACGTAGCCGTCGACCTTGGCCTGGCGGTTCTTCCACTGGGTGAAGCAGGGTAGTTGGCTCTTGTTGTACTTGAGGCTGACGCCCTTGCTTGCCGCGGCGTTGTGCAGCAGGACCTGCGTGCCGCCGTCGGCCTCGGCGGCCATGTCGAAAAAGAAGACGGCCTCGCGCGAATCCGGCGTCTCCGGGCCGTACGTGTCCCACTGGGCCACGTTGTCGGCGGCCACGTCGTCACGCGGGGCAATCTTCACCAACGGGGCAAAGAGCTTCGAGCCGGGGTCCAATAATGGCGGGCCGAAGTTGATGTGGTAGAGCAACTCCAGTTCGCTCAGCTCGGCCGAAAAGTTGATGATTTCGTCGATCACCGTCAGCCCGGGCCGGCCGACTGTGGTCATGATCGTCGAGACCATGCGCAGCTTGTTTCCGAATAGCCTGGTTTCGTCGACGACACCGCGCACGGCGATCCGGCCCGCATCGCCGTCGATGGTCACTTCGACCTTGCGCGCCGGGGTGTTGGCAATTTTTCCGTGCAGGCCGTAGCGGAGCGTGCCGTTGGGGTTAAACTCGGGTGCGCCGTTGCTCTCCAGGCCGCAACGGCAGAGCAACTCGTCGAATCCGTCGAGCCAGCCCAGGCCGCTCGGTTCGTCCAGATGAACGAACGCCGGATGGACCGGCCCGGCCACCGGAGATTCCCATCCGAGCGTCAAGTCGCCGAGGCTCGCTCGCCAGACGCCCATGCCGCGCGTCGGCACGACGACAACGCGCAGCGTGCCGTTATCGACTTCGACGACGTCCACACCGTCGCGCAGCCCGCCGCGCAGGGTACGTTTTGCCACCCGGTAGCCCGAGGCGTCGCCTTCAACGTCGTCGGGCCCGAGGATGAGTTCTTCAACAAAGACGTCGTTTTCGACATCGGTCAGTGTCCAGGTCTTTTCGGCCATGATTGTGGTCTCCTATCGTCATGGAGTTGGAAGGTTCTGTTCACAAGGCCTCAGTGTAGGATCTGCGGCGTGGTCTGACCAGGAAGTGGACAATCTGAGGATCGACGTTCGCGACACCGCTGGCTGCAAGTTGGGGAAGCACCAAGACCTTCCTCCATATGCCCCATATTCCCCACAACACCTGTTTTTCGTACCGGTTTCCCACTTGGCCGCTTGCCAACCCCTTCCGAATTCACTAAAAAGGGTTCGTTCTCGGGATAATTGGCCAGTGTCGGCGGCCGGCGATTGCGGTGATCGGCAGTGGCACCAGCAGACCTACGAAAGTGGTGAACGATCATGTGTGCATCTGAAATTGTGAAACAGGACAACGTTGGTGCGATTCTGCAAAGAGCGCTCGATGGCGGCGGCGGGCTGCTGCGACTGGCTCCGACCTGGGTGCCGCGGAGCTTCCTGCACCCGGGCAAGCGGATCAAGCTGGCGCCGAGCGACTGGTACGCCCTGGGCGTCCATCGCGGCGGGATCGATGAACGATGGTTCGCCAGCACGACGGAGGCGATGAACGAGAATCGCGCCGACGACGAGGGACTTAGCTACTGTGTCTTCGAGGGCAAGCGGTTCCAGTTGCGCGACGCCGTTGCCGAAGCCGGCGAGCGGCTGATCGGCAAGGCGATGTTCGACGAGTACCACCGCTGGCCCGTCTATTCGAAGTTCTTCGACAACATGGGCCCGATCCCGCACCACATGCACCAGTCGGCCGAGTACGCCAAGCTCACCAACCAGGAGGGCAAGCCCGAAAGCTACTACTTCCCGCCGCAGTTGAACGCCGCGGAGAACCACTTCGACTACACGTTCATGGGTCTGGAGCCGGGCACGACCAAGGCCGACGTGCGCAAGTGTCTGGAAAATTGGAACCAGGGCGACAACGGCATCCTCGATCTGAGCCGGGCGTATCGACTCAAACCGGGTACCGGCTGGCTGATCCCCGCCGGCGTGTTGCACGCCCCGGGGTCGATGTGCACTTACGAGCCGCAGTGGGGTAGCGACGTGTTCGGCATGTTCCAGTCGCTGGTCGAGGGCCGCGAGGTGCCGTGGGAGTTGCTCGTGAAGGACGTGCCCGAGGATAAGCATCAGGACCTCGACTTTATTATCGAGCAGCTCGACTGGGAAAAGAATGTTGATCCGTGCTTCAAGCAGAGTAACTACCTGGAGCCGATCGTCGACCCGCAGCGCTCCGGCGACGGTTACACCGACCACTGGATCGACTACGGGTTGGTCGACGGCAAGCAACTCTTCTCGGCCAAGGAACTTACGATCATGCCCGGCGCGAAGTGTGTACTGAGCGACCCCGGCGCCAGCGGCTGGATCACGGTGCAGGGCAGCGGCCGGATGGGCAAGCTGACGTTGCAAACTCCGGTAATGATCCACTTCGGCGAGGAGCCTTGGGATGAGGTGTTCATCACGCACGAGGCGGCCACGGCGGGCGTTCAGATCGAAAACACCGGCGCCGAGCCGCTGGTGGGGCTGCGATACTTCGGCCCCGACGTGCACGACAATATGCCCAACGTGGGCGATTACAGGATGTAGAGAGGACTACCGATGCCCGAGAATTACTCCAACAACTACCCGAAACTCCATAACGCCGCCTGGCCGGGGCTGGTCGGCAAGGGCGACGGCGGCGAACCGCCCATCGGGCTGGACACCATACTCGATCTGACCGCGGCGGCCGAAGTGGACGGCGTGAAGTTCGAGGGCTTCGACATCTTCCTCTACGACCCGCACTTTAACATCGACGGCGGCGGCGACGAGATCAAGAGCCTGGCTGACAAGGCGCAAGCGCGAAACCTCAGCGTCGGAACGGTCGTCGCTCCGATCTACGCGGGCACGGGCGGCGGCTCGCCGATTGGAAACCAGACCGAGCGAGAACAATTCCTTGGCCAGGTGCGGAAAGCATGCCGTGTTGCCGAGCGCTTGCGGGCGTTGGGCGTGCGGCCGTACGGCGCCGTGCGGTTTGACTCGGGAATTGACGTGGCCGCTTGGGCCAAGGACCCCGAAGACAACATGAAACGCATTGCCGACACTTTTCGCGAAGTCTGCCTGATGGCCGAAGATCATGGCGAACGGATGGTCGCCGAAGGCGAAATCTGCTGGGGCGGCATGCACAGTTGGCGCCGGATGGTCCAACTGCTCGAAATGGTCGACCGCCCCGATACGCTCGGCTTCCAGGCCGACATGTCGCATACGCTGTTGTACCTGTTAGGCTACAACGCACCGGAAGACGCGCTGCTGCCGGAGGGCTTCGACTTCACCGACCAGGAGAAGTTTGACGAGGCGTACCGGCAGCTTACCGACGTGCTTCGTCCGTGGACCACCGACTTCCACGTCGCCCAGAACGACGGCACGGTGTACGGTGCCGGGTCGCACGACAAGACCGGCCGGCACTGCCTGGCCACGGATCCCCATGGCAAACTCGACATCCCCCGGCACGCCGGCTACTGGCTCCGTGATGAGAACGGCCAGCTAACCAAGACGATCCGCCACCTCTGCTGGGACGGCTGCATGTTCCCGAACGCGGTCATGATGACGCTGCAGACGTGGAATGACATCCTCGCCGTGATGATCGCGGTGCGCAACGCGCACGGGTGGGAGGAGAATGACCAATGAGCAATGAACAATGACCAATGTCCAATGAGCATTGATCATTGGACATCACTTCGAGTCCCCAAGCAGCGAGGTAGACTATGACAAAACCACTCAACATCGGCATGCTCGGCTGTGGATTCATGGGCCGAGCGCACTCGAACGCGTACTTGCAGGTGAACCACTTTTTCGAGCGCCAGCACCGGCCAGTCCTGAAAGCCTGCTACGGCCGCGAGGAAGACCGCGAGAAACTCGATGCGTTTGCCAAGAGGTGGAACTACGAGTCGGTCGAGACCGACTGGCGGAAGATCGTCGAGCGGGACGACATCGATCTCGTGGATGTCTGCGTACCGAACTTCATGCACCACGACGTGGTCATCGCCGCGGCCGAGGCCGGCAAGATCATCGTCTGCGAGAAACCGCTGGCTATGAATGCCGCCGAGGCCGAGAAGATGGTCGCCGCGGTGGAAAAGGCCGGCGTGGCCAACATGGTCTCGTTCAACTACCGCCGCGTGCCGGCAGTGGCGCTCATGAAGCAGATCATCGACGAGGGTCGTGTCGGGAAAGCGTTCCACTACCGCGCGACCTACAACCAGGACTACACCATCGCCGCCGACGTGCCGCAGGGCGGCATGGCGCTGTGGCGGCTCGACAGCCGCGTGGCCGGCTCCGGCGTGACCGGCGACCTGTTGGCCCACTCGATCGACACGGCCGAGTGGCTCAACGGCCCGATCCGAAGAGTCGTTGCGCATACGGAAACGTTCATTAAGGAACGAAAACACGCGGACTCAGGCAAGGTCGAGAAAGTCGACATCGACGACGCCTGTATGTTCCTCACGGTATTCGAGAACGGGTCGATCGGCACGTTCGAGAGCACTCGATACGCCCGCGGCCGGAAAAACTACTCCACCATGGAGATCAACGGCGAGAACGGGGCGATCTTCTTCGACCTGGAAGACCCGCACATCCTCCAGTACTTCCGCTACGCCGATCCGGCCACGCGCGACAAGATCGAAGACCACCTGACCGGCTGGCAGCGGATCCACGTCACGAGTTTTGAGCACCCGTACATGGACAAGTGGTGGGTGCCCGGTTGCACGATCGGCTACGAGCACACGTTCATCAACGGCTTTGCCGACTTCCTGGCCGGCCTTGAAGGCGGCGAGCCCTTCCAGCCCGACATGCGCTCCGCCCTGCGGACCCAGCGGGTCTGCGACGCGGTGCTCTCAAGCGCCAAGGAGGGCCGGTGGGTGGAAATCCCTAC